>NZ_JBEXOS010000121.1:0-9508 GCF_040611655.1 Streptomyces sp. NPDC006552 | reverse complement strand
TTTTGCGTTTTGTGGGGGTTGGGGTTTTTCTGTTCGTGGTTTCCCCTGGGGCGCGGGGGGGGGGGGGCCGCCCCGGTCGGGCGCCGCGGACCGGCCCGTCGTCACTTCTCCAGGAGTCCTGGGCGCGGCCCCGGCGGGTCAGATGAGTCCCTGCGCGAGCATCGCCTCGGCCACGCGCTCGAACCCGGCGATGTTGGCCCCGCTCACGTAGTCCCCCGGCACCCCGTAGCGCTCCGCGGTCTGCCAGCACACGTCGTGGATGTCGCGCATCACGGCGGCGAGTTCACTCTCCACCCGCTCCCCCGGCCACGTCTCCCGGCCGCTGTTCTGGCGCATCTCCAGCGCACTGACCGCGACACCGCCCGCGTTGGCCGCCTTGCCCGGCCCGTACGCCACACCCGCGTCCTGCAGGATCCGGACCGCCGCCGGGGTGACGGGCATGTTCGCCCCCTCCGACACGGCGCGCACCCCACCGCGGACGAGCGCGGTGGCGGCGTCGGCGTCCAGCTCGTTCTGGGTCGCGGACGGCAGGGCGACGTCGGCGGGCACGTCCCAGACCGACCCGCCGGGCACGTAGGTCGCCGAGGCGCCCCGGCGCCGCGCGTAGTCGCTCACCCGGCCGCGCTCCACCTCCTTGATCTGCTTGAGCAGGTCGAGGTCGATGCCCTTCTCGTCGACGACGTAGCCCGCCGAGTCCGACACGGTCAGCGCGAGGGCGCCCAGTTCGTGCAGCTTCTCCACTGTGTAGATCGCCACGTTGCCGGAGCCCGACACCACCGCCTGGCGCCCGGCCAGGTCCTCGCCGCGCCGGCGGAGCATCTCGGCGAGGAAGAGCACGTTGCCGTATCCGGTGGCCTCGGTGCGCGCCGCCGAGCCGCCCCAGCCGACCCCCTTGCCGGTCAGCACGCCCGCCTCCCACCGGTTGGTGATCCTGCGGTACTGCCCGAACAGGTAGCCGATCTCCCGGCCGCCCACGCCGATGTCACCGGCCGGCACGTCGGTGCCCTCGCCGATGTGGCGGTACAGCTCGGTCATGAACGACTGGCAGAACCGCATCACCTCGGCGTCCGAGCGCCCCTGCGGGTCGAAGTCGCTGCCGCCCTTGCCGCCGCCTATGCCGAGGCCCGTCAGCGCGTTCTTGAAGATCTGCTCGAAGCCGAGGAACTTCACCACGCCCAGGTTGACCGACGGGTGGAAGCGCAGGCCGCCCTTGTACGGGCCGAGCGCGCTGTTGAACTCCACCCGGAAGCCGCGGTTGACGTGCGTGCGTCCCGTGTCGTCCTGCCACGGCACCCGGAAGACCACTTGCCGCTCCGGCTCGCAGAGCCGCTCGATCAGCGCGGCCTCCGCCAGCTCCGGCCGGGCCGCGAGGACCGGACCGAGCGACTGCAGCACCTCCTGGGCCGCCTGGTGGAACTCGGGCTGGGCGGGGTTGCGGTGGACGAGTTCGGCGTGGATGTCGGCGAGTCGGTGGTGCGTGGTCACGTTGGTCATGGCAGTCCCTCCCGGGCTGGCGGCTCCTGCATGCACCCGTCAATGAGGACCGGGTGACAAGGATTGTGGCAAAGCGGCTGTCTCCCCCGGTGCGGCGGGGGCCGCCGCGGCCGGCGCCCCGGCCGGGGCGGTGACCCGCGCCGATGCCCGGTTCCTGCACCCGGGTGGCGTCCGGGCCCGGGGCGTACCGAAGGCCGTCCCGGATCGTTGGTGTCCCTGAACATGCCGTACTGAGCGAAAGATGAGCTTTCATGCGTCGAGCGAGCATTGTCCTGGCCACGGCCTTCGCGGCCGTCGGTCTGGCCACTTCGATGGCGAGCGCCGCCCCGGTCGCCACGGACGGTCCGCCGTTCCCCTACGCGGACTGCCTGAAGGCCACCAAGGCGAAGGGCGAGTCCCCGTCCTACGGCAAGTGGCACTGTGACCAGCTGGTGAAGAAGGGCTGGGTCACCGCGCCCGGCCGCTGACCCCGCGCCGCGGCACGGGGCAACGGGACCTCGGTCCCGGTGTGTTGAGGAGGCAGGCAACCTCACCACCGGGGCCGGGGTCCCGTTGTCGTGGCCGGCGCAGTGCGAGGCGGGCGGCCGCGGCGCCGCGGACGCGTGCCGGGCGATGGGACCGGATCCGGCCGGTATGAGCGGCAGCCGCCACCCGTGTTCGAGTCGTCGATATCCTGGCGTGATGGCGGACAGAACCGGCGGCGAGCCGCAGATCGACGGGCGCTCCACCCGGTGGGACGAGCACAAGGCGCAGCGCCAGGTCGAACTGGTGGACGCGGCCGTGGCACTCATCGAGGAGGAGGGCGCCCGCTTCCGGGTGCAGCGGCTGGCGGAGCGGGTGGGGCTGCCGCGGTCCGTGCTGTACCGCCACTTCAAGGACCGGGCGAATCTGGACGAGTTGATCCGCCGGCGCGTGGTGGAGTCCTTCATGCGGCGGATGGAGCCCACGCTCACCTTCGACGGGACGATCGAGGAGGCCGTGCAGCGGGTGGTCGGCGCCCACCTGGACTGGGTGGCCCTGCATCCGCGCCTGTACGCGTACATGGGCGTCGGCCAGCACTCGATGGGTGACGGGTCGCTGGTGGCGGACACCAAGACGGCCATCGCGCTGATGCTCGGCGACCGCTTCGGGGACGTGCTGAAGGCGCTCGGCGTGCGGGAGGCGCCGATCCGGTCGGTGGCGATCGGGATCGTCGGCTTCGTGGACACCTCGGTCGACCAGTGGGTGCGCGACTCCCGGCGCGAGCAGAGCGAGGAGGAGCTGCGGGCGATGCTGTGCCGTTCGGTATGGGCGATCCTGGACGCGACGCTGCGGGACCTCGGGGTGGAGCTGTCGCCGCAGCAGCGCGTCGCGGACCTCGAGAAGGCGTGAGCCGGCGGCACCGTCAGCGGCGTGCCGCCGGTACGGCGCGCCCCGCGCGGTGCAGGGACTCGGTGTCCGTGAACTTGACGCGCGGGCGGCCCTGGGCCTCGCCCGCCGCCCGTTCCGCGTCGTCGATCGCGCGCCAGGCGGCCAGCCCGGGAGCGTCCGTCGCCGGGCCGGTGGCGCCGGCCGGCTGCGTGAGGCGGCCGGCCGCGGCGTCGGCGAGGAGGGACGCGACCGTCTCCTGGGCGCAGGTCTTGTTCGTCCCGATGAAACCGGTCGGCCCGCGCTTGATCCAGCCCGCGACGTAGACGCCGGGTGTGACGCGGCCACCCTCGTGCGGAACGGTCGCGGTGTCCTCGTCGAAGGGCAGGCCGGGAACGGGCCGGGCCCGGTAACCGACGGAGCGCAGGACGAGGCCGGTCTCCAGCGTCTGGGTGGAGCCGGTGGGCACGGCGCGGACGGTGCCGTCCTCGTCGGTGCGCAGGGTGGTGGCGGTGGTCTCCAGGGCGCGTACGGACGCCTCGCCGACGAGCCGCACCGGGCCGGTCAGGAAGCGCAGCACGATGCGGCGGCGCCCCTCGACCGGGGTGCGCGCGGCCAGTTGCGCCAGCAGCCGGGTCTTCTCGGTGGCGTCCGGGTCCAGCCCCTCGGGCCATCCTTCGACGCGCACGTCCACGTCCTTGAGCGCACGGAGTGCGATGAGTTCGGGCACGGTGAACGCCGCCTGCGCGGGTCCGCGCCGGCCCAGGAGCACGACTTCGCGGACCTTGCTGCGGCGCAGGGCGGAGAGCGCGCGGTCGGAGATGTCGGTACGGGCCAGGGTCTCGGGGTCGGCGGTGAGGATGCGGGCCACGTCGAGGGCGACGTTGCCGTTGCCGATGACGACGGCGCGTTCGGTGTCCAGGTCGTGCTCGTCGTGCGCGCGGTCGGGGTGGCCGTTGTACCAGGCGACGAAGTCCGTCGCGGAGACGCTGCCCCGCAGCTCCTCGCCCGCGATGCCGAGGCGCCGGTCGGTCGCGGCGCCGACCGCGTAGATCACCGCGTGGTGCTCGCGCAGCAGGTCGGCGTGGGTGAGGTCGGTGCCGACCTCGACGCCGAGGCGGTAGCTGAAACCGGGCTGGGACTCGATGGTCCTGAAGAGGCGGGTGACCTGCTTGGTGTCCTGGTGGTCCGGGGCGACGCCCGCGCGGGCCAGTCCGTACGGGGTGGGGAGCCGGTCGTGGACCGTGACCCGCACACCCGGGTGGCGCAGCAGCTCGTCGGCGGCGAAGAGGCCGGCGGGGCCGGCACCGACCACGGCGACCGACAACTCTCCTGTAGGGAGGCCGGGTCGGGGCGGCACCACGTACATGGGGGTGCGGTCGGAGTGCGGGTTCTCCTTGTAGTAGGCGGCGTTCAGCTCCAGGAACGGCAACTCCGCCGCGCCGAGAGCGGTGTGCGGTTTGAGCGCGTCGACCGGGCAGGCCGTCGTGCAGGCGCCGCAGTCCACGCAGGTGCGCGGATCGACGTAGAGCATCTCGGCCGTCGCGAAGCCGGGCTCGCCCGGCGCGGGGTGGATGCAGTTGACCGGGCAGGCCAGCACGCAGGAGGCGTCGGCGCAGCAGGATCGGGTGACGACGTACGGCACGGCGGCCTTGTCTCCGTTCGGTGGTGCGGCAGGGTCAGTCGGCGAGGTGCAGGGCGGGTTCGCCGCGGAAGCGGGCCGGGCGGCCGTCGATGCGCAGCGCCTTCCACACCGGCCGGGACACCTTGTTCATGAGACCGATGTCCTCGGCGAGCATCCGGACGTCGGAGAAGAGGTCGTGGAGCATCTTCCGGCCGGCCTCGGACTTCCAGAAGACGTCCTTGATCACCCAGGCCGGGATGCCGACCTCCGCCGCGGACCTGCGGTCGGGGATCATGATGACGTCGCACAGGACCCGCATGATCAGCGGGAAGAGGACGGACAGGGCCCCGCGGCGGGCCTTGCCGAAGTGCGGGACGCGCAGGCGCAGGAACTCGTGGGCGAAGGAGATGTGCCGGGCCTCTTCGGCGATGTGGATCTGCATGATCCGCTGCGGGAGGGGGTGGACCGGCTCCCCGCTGCGCAGCGCGCCCTTCTGCAGGTGGTCGATGGGCTCCTCACCGGCGAGGATGCCGGTGAAGAACGCCTCGGGGTAGAGCGAGCCGGCCAGCGGCAGGAACCGGCTGACCTTGCGGAACCAGCGCTTGCCGCCGGCGGTGTTCACGCCCGTGCGGTTGACCAGCTCCTGGAACATCTGGGTGTGGTGGGTCTCTTCGGTGATCTCGTGGGTGAGGTACCGGAACTCCTCGTTGCGGTTGCCCAGTTCGTAGAGGTAGTCCAGCGCTCCGCGCATCAGGATGTTCTCGAACTGCATACCCACCTTGGCGATCACCGCCCAGCGCCAGATCCCGATGCGGATCCGCGTCTCCAGCGGCTGCTCCTGGTACCAGGGGTGGGCGCCCAGGGCGTCGGCGCTGGTGAGGACCCAGCGCGGGTCGTCGGCCCGTACGGCGAACTCGGGGTCGTCCCACTTGATGTCGATGAAGGCGTTGAAGTTGACGTTCACGGAGCCCTCCGAGAGGGTCCGCAGACGCTCGTCGTAGAGCTTGCGGGTCAGGTGCGCAGCCATCTTCGTCCTCGGTTCCTCGGTCGTCTGCTCGCAGGTCGTCCACTGCTCGTGGGCCGTCCGCGCGGAGTCGTCCACGCGGCCGGGCGGGTCAGGCGGCGCGGGTCGCCTCCTCGGCGCCCCGGGCCGCCTGCGCCTTGGTGAAGTGCAGGGAACTGTCGTCGATGGGCGCGTCCTGGAGCAGGGCGCGGTCGCGGTAGTAGTTGTTCCACAGCCGCCACGGGTCGCGGGTGCCCTGGCGCGGCATGACCTGGTCGGCCCGCGCGATGTAGCCGGAGGTGAGCGCCTCGCCCATGACGGAGAACTCGGAGCGGTCGGCGTCGGTGGCGTGCGGCGTGGCGATGTCGTGCCCGTGGCGCCGCATGTGGGCGAGCAGGCGGGCGGTGTAACTGCCCGCCAGGTCCGCCTTGAGGGTCCAGGAGGCGTTCGTGTAGCCGATGACGAGGGACATGTTGGGGACGCCCTCCAGGAGGACGGCCTTGTAGAGGACCCGGTTCGTGACGTCCACCGGGCTGCCGTCGACGGTGAGGGCCATACCCCCGAGGAGCCGGACGTTCAGGCCGGTGGCGGTGATGACGATGTCGGCCTTCAGCACCTCCCCGGACTTCAGGCGGATGCCGTCGGCGGTGAAGGTGTCGATGTGGTCGGTGGCGACCGACGCCTTGCCGCTCTTGAGCACCTTGAAGAGGTCGCCGCCCGGGACGACGCACAGCCGCTGGTCCCAGGGCTTGTAGCGCGGGCTGAAGTGGCGCATGTCGACGCCCTTGCCCGCCTGGGCGCGGACCAGGCCGAGCAGCGCCGTGCGGGCGAGGCGCGGGTACTTGCGGCAGAAGGCGTAACTCCCGCGCTGCAGCGCGATGTTGCGGGCGCGCACGACGCGGTACGTCAGGCGGGCCGGGGCCCGCAGTCTCTGCAGGACGGAGGTGAGCGGGTCGACCTTGGGCAGCGTGAGGATGTACGTGGGTGAGCGCTGGACCATGGTGACGTGGGCGGCGTCGTCGGCCATCGCGGGCAGCAGGGTGATGGCGGTGGCGCCGGACCCGATGACGACCACGCGCTTGCCGGTGTGGTCGAGGCCCTCGGGCCAGTGCTGCGGATGGACCACCGTGCCCCGGAATTCGCTCTCCCCGGGGAACTTGGGGCGGTAGGGCTCGTCGTAGTCGTAGTAGCCGGTCGCGCCGACGAGGTAGCCCGCGCTGTACGACTCGCGCTCACCGGTGGCCTCGTCCTCGACCTCGACCGTCCACCGTCCGTTGTCGTGCGAGAAGTCGGCGCTGATCGCCCGGCGGCCGAAGCGGGTGCGCTCCAGCAGGCCGAGATCGGCGGCCGCGTCCTCGACGTACTGGCGGATCTGCGCGCCGTCCGCGAGGATGCGCGCGTCGCGCCACGGCCGGAAGCCGAATCCGAAGGTCGGCATGTCGGAGTCGGAGCGGATACCCGGGTACCGGAAGAGGTCCCAGGTGCCGCCGACGCGGGCGCGGCGCTCCAGCAGGACGAGCGAGGCGCCGGGATTGTCCCGCAGGACGTGGCAGGCGGCACTGATGCCGGATATGCCGGCTCCGATGACCAGGACGTCGACCTGCTGCTGCTCCATCGCGGAGGGTCCTCGCTCTCGCTCGCGGGCCCCCGGGAGAGGCAGGGGGCGGAGGGTCTTCGGCGCTGCTGCGGGCGTCGGCGGATGTTCAGACACCGGGTTCCACTGCGGCGTGTGCTTCGCAACTTACCTGCGACACGGTGTTTCAGATACCCTCGGTAACATGATGTAGATCACAGAAAAAGTAGCGAGCAGAGAGTTGACGCCGCATGAGGGATGCACTCGACCGCGCCGCGTACGCCGCACGGCGCCGGCGTGCTTCCGTCCGGGACCACGTCAGACTCGGCGGTCGACCAGGGGGGCGAGCAGGAAGTAGGCCAGGCCGGCAGTCAGCGCTTACCAGAGCGTGTCCCAGCTCCAGCCGTCGAACAGCGAGTGCCCCACCGCCATACCCAGGGCCCACATCACCGCCGGCCCGGCGTACCCGCGGAAACGTTCCATACCTCACCAACTGCCCCGACAGCAGCGTCACATGACACGATTTCAGCTCTTGAGGGCCGCCACGATCCGCCGGGCCGCCTCGGCCGGGGTGAGGTGCGTGGTGTCGACGACCTCCGCCGCCGCGTGCAGCCAGGTGCGGGCCGCCTCGGCGTAGGGCTCGACGTACGCGTGCCGGAAGGTGGAGGGGCCCATGACCAGGTCGCCTTCGATGCGGCCGCGCAGCGTCTCCTGGTCGGCGTGGAGGACGAAGTGCCGGACGGGAATGCCGTGTCCGGCCAGGCCCGTACGGATCTCGCGCCAGTACGGCTCGACCAGGACGGTCATGGGGACGACCAGCGTGCCGCCGGTGTAGTCGAGGACGCGGCGGGCGGTCTCCACGACGAGCGGCCGCCACGGCGGCCAGTGCTGGAAGTTGTCCGTCTCCGGCAGCCCGGGGGTGATGTCCATGAGCGTCTCGCCGACCTTCTCGGCGTCGAACACCCGTGAATCCGGGATCAACTGCTGCACCAGGGCGCTGGTCGTCGTCTTGCCCGCTCCGTGCGTTCCGTTGAGCCATACGATCACGGGCCGACTCTAGCGGGACCACCGCACGGGCCCGTGCCGATCACGCCACGGAACCCGGCCCCGGCCAGGGTCCATGGTGTGCTCCCCTGATGCGTAACGCCCCCGGGCCGCCAATCTACGATGGTCCCGTGCCCTTCGCCGTTCCGCCGCCGAGCCGCCGCCCCGCCGGGCGCGGCCTCGTGCTGCTCGCGCTGACGGCGGCGGTCCTCGTCGGTCTTCTCGCCATGCACGGGCTGAGCCCGGTGCCGATGCCGGGGAAGACCTCCACGCACGGCAGCGGTCACGGCGTAGCGGCACTGCCCGAACGGCACGCCGACCACGGCGCCGGGCACTGCGTGCACGACGGCGGCGGCGCCGGGCGCGCGCACCACGCGGACGCGACGTGCGCGGCCGCCGGCATCGGGGCCCCCTACGCCCCGCCCCCGCCGGTGTCCTATCCCGGTCTCGCGCCGGGAACCCCGGTGTCGCCGTCACACGCGACCGGGGCACCCGAGATCGGACGGGCGCCACCCGATCTCGCCGAGTTGCAACTCCTACGGATATAGAGCGGCCGGCGCGGCGCCTGCCTGTCCGGACCGGAACCGGGACGTCACCCGGAACCACCGGGCGGGGCGGGGCCGCGTTCGAGCCATGCTCTTTTCCCTCTCTTCGCGGGCCCGTACCGGCCCGCGCATCCAGGAGTTGCACCTACATGAACACCAAACTCATCCGCCGCTCGGTCCTCGCCGCGACCGTGGGCGCCGCGTCCTTCGCGCTCGTCGCGTGCGGTTCGAGCGGCCACACGCCGGCCGCGCACGAGGGCCACGGCTCGTCCGCCACAGCCTCCCAGGACCGGCACAACGCCGCCGACCTCACGTTCACCCGGGGCATGGTCCCGCACCACCGCCAGGCTCTGGAGATGGCCGCCCTCGCCCCGGCCAGGGCGGCGTCGCCCGAGGTCAAGGAGGTCGCAGCCGCGATCAAGGAGGCGCAGGGCCCGGAGATCAAGACGCTCACGGGCTGGCTGGCCTCCTGGGGCGAGAAGGACCCCGCCGAGGGCGCCATGGACCACGCGCCGCACGACATGGACGGCACGGGCGCCACTGACGGAAAGAACGGCATGGACGGCATGATGTCGACCGAGGACATGGCCGCGCTCAAGAAGGCGTCCGGCAAGGCGTTCGACACCGCGTTCCTGACCATGATGGTCCAGCACCACAAGGGCGCCGTGGCCATGGCCCGGTCGGAGAAGGCCGCCGGGGTCTTCCCCGCCGCCAGGAAGATGGCGGACTCCGTCATCACCTCGCAGACCGCCGAGATCACCCGGATGAACCGGCTGCTCGGCACCCAGATGCGCGAGACGCTCGGCTTCTGCCCCCGGTACACGACCGCGGAGACCTTCGCGGACTTCGTCCGGGCCCGGGGGCCCGGGCTGCTGCCG
>NZ_JBEXOS010000120.1:0-10251 GCF_040611655.1 Streptomyces sp. NPDC006552 | reverse complement strand
GGCAGCAGCGGCTCGATCCGCTCCCACAAGTCGTCCGGCACGCTCCACGGTGAAGTTCCCACAGCCTGGCCAACGCTCAACTGCCCGGTCAGGCACGGCTGCCAGGGGCGATGCACCTCATTGTGTTAGCCGTTCTAAGCAGCCCGCCAGAACGGCAGGTTCCACCGCCACGTGATCGTCTGACGCCGGCGGTGACGCCCGCCCAGAAGTCCGGTCGGGCGTTCCGCTCGGACTCGGCGATGGCAGGCGAGCCCGCAGTGCCGCGATCGGACGGGGGAACTCTGAGCCCCCCGGCAAACCGATCGAACAGAGCCTCTCTCACGGGGGAACTACGAGTCGTCGACGGGGGAACTACAAATCGTCGACGGGACTACAAGTGGTCGACGGGGGAACTACAAGATCCCCAAACCAGTAAGAACAACCAGTAAGAACAACCAGTAAGAACAACCAGTGAAAGACACGGCACCAACACAGTGATTGGAGAGCTAGCGCTCTCTGCTCCTGCTGGGGGGACTGCGCTTCGCGCCGTGCTTCGCACGGCACTCGCGTCCCTTCGGGATCGTCTCCCCCCAGACCCCCATAGACACGCTCCCTACGGTCGCGCCGGTCACTGCCTGCGGCAGCGCCCCTGTGAACCCATGGCTGATGTCCGTAGGAGCAGTCCTACCTACCTGAGGTAGGAACAGCAACCACAGGACGCGCGCATGCACGCGAGCGGGGACCAGCCGGGGGGCAAGGCTTCTTCCAACGAGGGCGTGCCAGCTGTTGGACCGCACGGCAGGTTTCAGTGGGCGGCGTTGTGACCTGACCACTGAAACCCGCCGTGCGGCGGCTTCCGGCCGAGCCGGTGCACGAGTTGCTTCATCGTCCTGTGGTTGAGCATGGGGGGTGTTCTGTGGGCTTCTGACTGTCGTGGGTGTCGTAGGTCAGCGCTTGACGCGGTTGCGGATGGCGAGCACGACGAAGCCCAGGAGAACGGGTTCGGTTATGCGGGAGAGCATCTCGGTGTAGGTGCCGGCAGTGGTGAGGTCCTGGCCGGAGGAGCGAAACACCACCGAATTGATCACCACCCGCAGACCCTTCTCGAGCCGCTCGGTGCTGACCCGGCTGACCAGCGAGCCGGTCGGGTTGACCGGGTCGGGGGTGTCGGTGGTGAGCTTGAGGTCCTGCCCGGAACTGACCTGCCGGCCGGTGGTCTGGGGCTTCGGGTCTTCAGAGGGCAGCCCCCACAGGGCCATCGCCGCGATCGTGACGAGCATGCCCGCCGCAAGCCATCCCAGCGCCCGCGAGGCCCGCAGACCGTAACCCGACAGCAGCCAGTACCCCTTCAGCAGCCCACGCTCCGGCCAGGTGGTACCGACCCGGTCGTGACGGCGCATCTCCATCTCGCCGTAGTAGAAGTCCGCCGCCCCCGGCTCGTCCTTGCCGTCCTCCAACGCCTTCCGCAACGCCCGGTACACCGGCGCCAACTGCGGTGGTCCCACATCACCGGCACCGAGCACAGCCGGGTTCCAGCCGGAGGCGGCATGCGGCCTGCCCGCCCGCCAGTGGTGCTCCTCTGCCAGCGTCCGGCGCGCGGAGAACCGCGGGCCCCGCCCGGGCCCGAGCGGGGCGGGGGCCACGCCGAAGGAACACGCGCCCTCCAGGCTCAGTTGGGACAAGTGCACCGTGCCGATGAACAGACACCGCGACAGATCCACCCCGGCCAGGACCAGGTGCGCCGCGTCCACCCCGCGCAGCGAGGAGACCCGCACCGACGCGTCGGGCGTACCGGCGAACAGCTCCTCTGTCACCGGCTGTCCGTTGGTGCGCAAGTAGGGGGCGGCTTCTGCGGCGATGGTGAGGGGGTATTCGAAGACGGCGTGGGAGAAGTCCAGCGTGGCATAGCGAAGGCGCAGCTCAGCCGTCGCCGACCAGCGCGTCCGCCGGCACTCCACGCGGCGCGCGGCGAGCAGCAGCGTCACCGGGCCGCCGAATACTGTGCCGGACAGTCGCACGCGTCCAGCGCAGACCAGCGGTCCGAGGGTGGCTGCCCGTTCGAAAGTGGCCGACTCGAACCAGGCGTCGCCTGCGAAGGTCGCCGCGTCGAACCTTGCGTCGCGCGTGAAGGTCGCCTCGTCGAACCTGGCTTCGCGGGGGAAAGTCGTCGAGATGAAGTAGGCAGTGCCCGTGAAGGTCGCCGAGCTGAACAAGGCGTCCCCCGTGAAGGTCGCCCATTCGAACCTGGCGGTGCGCGTGAAGGTCGCCGAGCTGAACCAGGCGTCGCCTGTGAAGGTCGCATAGTCGAACCTGGCTTCGCGCGGGAACATGGCCGAGTGGAACCAAGCGTCGCCTGTGAAGGTCGCCTCGTCGAACCTGGCGGTGCGCGTGAAGGTCGCGGAGCCGAACAGTGCGATGGTGCCTGTGAAGGACGCCTCGTCGAACCTGGCGTCGCCCTTGAAGGTCGCCGAGCCGAACAGCGCGATGCCTGTGAACCTCGCCAAGCTGAACCTGGCGAGGCCCGTGAAGGTCACCGCGTTGAACCTGGCGTCGCCCGTGAAGGTCACTCCGTCGAACCTGGCGTCGCCCGCGAAGGTCGCCGAGCTGAACCAGGCGTCGCCGGCGAAGGTCGCCGCGCCGAACCCGGATGTGCCCGTGAAGGTCGCCTCGTCGAACCTGGCGTTACCGAGATGAGGGCGACGGATCGGGGAGGAGCGGAGAGAGGCAAGCAGGGCGTCAAGGAGGGCTTGGGTGAAGGTGGTGCCGCGGTGGTCGATGTCGGCACCAGGGGTCAGGCCGGCCAGGTAGGCGTCGCGGTCCGGGTCAGCCAGGTGAGCCAGACACTGCCCGTGGCCCGGAACGTGGATACCTCGGCAACCGACAGGGTCGTCCGGGGCGGAGCCATCGCCGCAGTGCGGCCACTCGGGTGGAGTCAGGGACGGGCTCGCAGACGTCATACCTCTCATGGACGACAGAACCAGCCGACCAGTTGCCCGGTAGTCCAACTCGAGAAGTGCAGCACTGAAGGCTTTCGTGCGGTACTGCGGCCCGACACCGCTTAGGCGAAGGGTCTCAGACCAGGGCGCCCGGTCCGGGCGGTCATGACGACCACCCTCCCCCGCCCCGATTTCCCAACTGCAGGTGTCGGGCCGTGAGGAGATGCCGGTGAGGACGATCATGGTCTTCCGGCTCGGCCCGTGCCCCGCAAAACCGCTTGCGGTCCGAGGGTCGACGAATTTCGTCGCTATCGCCCAAGGACCGGAGAACAGGACTACGGGGGTGTGAGTAATTCGAAGGCTGGTGGTACCGTCATTCTTCGAACTAGTCACACTCCTACTCGTCAGGCTCTGCGGGTTTGGGCTGAGTCTTGTTCCACACGAACGCCGCAGCGGCGACCGTCGTCCCGACGTAGGGCGCCGCCGCGCCAGCATCCTCCATCAACTCTTTGACGGTCTCGCTCTGCACCTGGGCCTGCATCAGTGTAAGGAAGACCAGCACCCCCCAGAACCACATGAACAGCGTGCGTTTGGTCTCCCACGACAGTTCCGCAGGCTGTCCACCGGCGAAGGACCGCGCGGCCTGGGACAGTTCCTCCAGCATGTCGTCCGGGACGTCATCCGGTGCAGCCGCGTCGGCGTCGACGGCGGCCGTGGCCTCCTCCACAACCTGCCGGGCCCACTCCCGTTGCTCGGCGGGCAGGGCATCGAAGGGAGAGGACAGCACGGTGTCGAAATCCAGCCGGGAGACGTCCAGACGGAATTCCGGCGAGTGCGTGGCCATGTTCCGCAGAAGGCGGGCGGCCCAGGAGGACATGACGCTGGACAGCTGCTCGTTGCGCATCTGGATCGCGGGGGCCATGACGCGGGCATAGTGCTCGGCGAACCGTGCGTTGTTGGCAGCGCTGAAGCGCTGCACAGCCTCGCTGAGCCGCGTGTTGTTGGCGAGGGCGAACTCGGCGACGGCACGGCGGAAGTCGTCCATGGCCGGGTTAGCGGCGAGCCGTTCGCCCACCCGGCGGGCGAGGTCCTGGGACGGGTCTGGCTGAGGTGTGTGGGACATGCGTTCATCCTCACCGACACCCGGCGTGATCCACGGCCGATCACCAAAAATTGCGGCTCGCTATGCAGGGGGAGGACGGCCCGGCGGCACCTTCTTCCGCCGTACGGTTTCGCTGAGGGGACCCCGCCCTGCCCTTCCCGAAGGCGCTCCACCCCGTCTGGTGAGCACCTTCCAGAAACTTCGGCCCGCGGAGCCAGGCACGGCAGCCAGGAGTGCCCGGGTGCTCGACGCGCTGGACAGACCGGTTCGGTCTCCATGCGCAGAACCTGGATACCGTCTGCCCATGGAGATCGTGAAGTGGGTCCCATCAGGCGTGTCGTTCCTCTCGTTCCTCCTGGCTGCCAGATCCGCCCGCAGCGCCCACCGCTCAAGCCGAGAGGCCAAGGCCCCTTACGTGCTGGTTGACGTCCGCCCGCTTGAACCGTGGTCCAAGATGTTCGTGATCGTCATCGAGAACACCGGGCCGACGGCAGCTCGCAACGTGCGCATCACCACGGACCAGCCATTGCATTCCAGCATCACGGATGTCGACGGTCGCCTCCACCAAGACGTGACCACACCGATCCCGGTGCTGCTGCCGGGCCATCCGGTGCAGCACGTCTTCGACAGCACAGCCCGGTGGGACAAGAACCGGGGACTGCCCATGGCGTACACGTTCACAGCTGCGTTCGAAGGCCCCGGCGAACGCAATCTGACGGAGGCGTACACGATCGACCTACACCTCCGAGGCGTCACGGCCGCCCGTGAACGGCCTACCCACCATGTCGAGATGTGTTTGACAAACATCCAAGGGAGCTTGCAGGGGATCAACAACGCCCTGTGCGCACTACGAAAAGACCGAAGCTGACCCGCCGTTCCGCGACGCTCAGCTAGTCGCCCGTGTAGGGGTGCCGGTAAGGCCCAGTGCACGAAGGGTGGGCTTCACGTCCGACGACGTGTCGGGCGACCGGCTCGACAGCAGGGCAGGCGTATCCCCTCTAGGGAGGGCGATCAGAAGAAGAACGGCCACCCGCGAGGTTCCCTTAAGCCGGCGTACAGCTCGCGCACGCGCATGGTGATGGCTTCATACGCGGCTTGCACTGCCTCGTTCGTCTCTTCGAGCGCTGTGTAGACGCCGATGCCGAGCGTGCCCCTCTGCATACCTTCCTCGAACGTCGCAGGTGCGTCCGTGTAAACGGTCCAGGCCCGGTCAGTGATGCGTTCGGCAGCCACCTTGACCAGTTCCCGCACCATGTCGTCGAGGATGAATCCGACCTGCGCATCGAGGGCTGCATCAGCCTCCCTCATGGCGGTCCGGCATCGCTCGGCGTGGTTAACGGGTGGTTTCGAATAACGAGGGTCGGGCTGCTTGGCGGAGATGAGCTCGTCTCCGTGACGGCGCAGGTTCCTCAGGAGCTGGTTCACCTCTACGAGGTGCTCCAGCTCGAACGCTTCGCGCCGTTCGAGCTTGGTTCGGAGAAAATCTCCCCGCCGCTCCCTGCGCTGGCGCCGGTGGTCGCCCCAATTCGACACCAGGGGAATCAGGCTTCCGAGGACGACGCCCGCGAATCCCCACGTTGCCTGGTCCATGGCCGGAGTCTAGACAGGACAGAGGCATGGCAAGTGGAAGCGGGCTAGCAGCATCGGGGTGAACGAGCGAGCTAGGGACTGGGGCTGGTGGGCAGGGGATCAGGGTCAGAGGGGCAGGCGGGCGCGGGTGTGGCGGGGCCAGACCCGGAAGGGGAGGAAGAGGCGGAGGGCGGTGGGGGCAGGAAGGCGGTGGGGGAGGGGATTGAGGCGGTGGGCGTGGGCGGGGCGAGAGCGGTCGTCACTGAGGCGGCCGCCGCGGTGAGCGAGGCTATGGGTGTGTTGGGCGGGGACGCGGTGGCCGTGGGCAGGTTGATGGTGATGGTGCTGGTGGAGGGCGGCGGTGCCGGTTCGGGGTGCTGCAGGCGGACGGCGGTGGTGGTGAACAGACCGATGTCCCCGGCTGCGGTGGGCAGGCGCGGGGACTGCCGCATGGACGATCCGGCCCACAATGCCTGGCTGAGGAAGTCTTGTGCCCTAGCAGCTCGCAGCCCCCAGTGCGGTGTGAGGCTGACCCCGACCCGTGACGCTCTCGGTGTCACCTGCTCCGAACGCCCGGCCGACATGATCACCCCGTCGGCCGAGCACCGCCCCCGATCGTGCGCTCTCCTGGCGCTGTTTCACTCATTCGTTTACTGGCTGGGATGAGTGAGCACGGTACGTGCGGCGATGGCTTTGTCGGCCTCGTCGGTGTGGGCGAAGAGCCGCATCAGCGTACTGCCTGCGGTGATATGTCCCAGCTCGTCGACGAGAGCGCTGTGATACTGAGCAAGCGCGGCTCGAAGGGAGTCGTCGTTATCGGCCACGGCGTTCATGCCTGTTCGCAGGCCTGCCAGGACGAAGGGAAGCGACGACGGCGTGACCCACGGCTGGGTGAGTGTCTGCCATACGAGGACCCGAAGGTTGTTTGGCCGGTGTGAGGGAGGCGTCGCGCGGTAGAGCCCCGTGTAGGCGGCGCTGAGCCAGCTGGAGGCCTCGTGCGGCATCGACCGGATGCTCCGAGACGCGGCATCGAGAGCAAAATCTGCTGCCGCATGCGGGTTCGCCCAGGCGGTCGGCCGCGAGACAGCGAGAGCCACCGCCTTCGCCTGCCAACCGTCGGTCTGTGCCGCGTGATGGTAGAGGCTGGCAGAGAACGGGATGTCCACGAAGTAGTTCCGCAGCAGCTCGGCCCTGACGACCAGTCCTTCCTCCAGCGTCAGGACGCTGTCACTCACACAGGCATCCAGCAGGCTCAGGGTTCCAAAGGAGACCACGCCCTGAGTACGCGCGAGAGCGCGCAGACTTCGATCATCGCTCCACAGCACGTGACCGTGCTCCTTGGCATAGTCGACCGCTGTCAACCACGCTATGCCGCGCGTTCTGGGCAGCCGCGGCAGACTGCGCAGCTCGGGCCGCGACACGCGTGGGGTGGCCTGCATGATGTCCACCAGCCGGGTGGCGGCAAATCGCAGCGCAGACACCTCTTCGGGGGTGGAGATCAGCACGGTGGCGCTGGTGTTTCCCCCGTCCCACGCCACGGTCATATCGGACCGAAGGGCGATGGACTCCTTGGCCTGCAGTGCGTCCGCCAAGAGCTGGTCGGTCGTCGTGACTGTCCGCAGCTGACCCACGAGTTGCTCGGACACACCTGGCTCCAACAGTGCGAGTGTGGCGGCCGCACTCGTGTCCAGGACTACCCGTCCGTTGAGTGCAGTTCGCACCGCTTCCATCTCCGCCACGAGGGGCGGGAGGTCAACTGCGTGTACAACCGGCCGTTCAGCGGTGCGGTGTATACAGGCCTCTGCATACGTCCGTCCTGTGGCCAACGACAACATCCCCACCGGAAGTTCGCCACGTGCGACCTTGCCGCCAATCTCCTGGGTGTGCTCATAGGCGCTGCGCAGTTCCTCAGTGAGATTCTCCAGAGGATTGTCCGGTGGGCCCACCGAGACCGCGCGGAAGATCTTGCTAGCAGGGAAGCGCTCCAAATAGCCTTCAGTGGCGGCGCGAAGCCGATCGGCATCGTGGTCCGGAAGCGGGCTCCCCGGGGTGGCCGCTCGAGTGTGCAGCGCGCCCAGAAACTGGCCCAGGAGTTCTTCATCGTCTGGCCAGCGTTGCATCAGGGCAAGAGCGCGGCCGGTGAACTCCACATCTTCGGAGAATCGGGAACCAAGACCGAGCCACAACAGCGCCTCGTCCTTGCTCCGAGGTTCTATGAGTGCGCCCTGTTCGGTCAGGGACTGCCAAGCTTCCTCCGGCATGGCCCGCACCGCGTAGCAGCGGGCCAGTGCCCACCGGGCAGAACTGTCCAAAGGGTCGAGAGCGAGGAGCCGCAACGCGGCATCCGTCGCCTGCTCCATGCGCCCGTCCGTCGACTCGATGTCGACGAGCAAGGCGTACATGCGGCCCTGCCCTGCCCACTTCGGCCCGGCCATCCTCAACGCGGCCTCCGCGCACTCGCGGGCGGACGAATAGGTGCCAGAGGCGCGAAACAACCCGGCGGCCATGGACATCAGGCGGACATCACGCCAGTGATCGGCACCGCCCTTCAACGTTTGCGCCGCCAGGTGCAGATCGCCACCGCGGTGATAACGCTCAGCCAGCTTGAGGACAATCAGAGGGCTACGCGTGACGTTGGCGCGCAGCACGGCCATCCCGTCACCGGAACTGCCTTTGAGGGCTCGCGCCAGCAACTCGATATCCGCGACCGCCTCAGGGTTTACAGGCGTGAGGTGGGTCAGATCCGGGATATCCGCGCCCGACTCGGCCAGCCCCATCGCCGCAATCAACTGCTCCTGCTCAGTACGCGCAGCCTCCCACACCTGCCGCCACAAGCCCCTGACCTCGGTGTTCTCCGTATCACCATCCCGACGCACTTCGGCGATCAGCACCCGCACATGTGCCTTGGCGAACGCATCGACCACCCTCTCCAGCAGCCGTTCCGCCTCCTGCTCCCGGCCCGAGAGAGCCGCGACCATAGCGGTCTGCTTAAGCAGCCTCTCGTCAGAGGCCTCAAGGAGCAGCGCTTCGCCCTCCGGCGGAGGCTGGGTCAAGCTCCACGCCGCCGACAGATCTCCGCACAGCACAGCCGCCTGCACCGCAAGGACAGCCGCCTCAGCACTATCCCCATACCAAGCGCGCCGGCTGTTCCGAGCCCGGACCGACACCGCCAGAGCCTCCTGGGCATTAGCCAGCCGCAGAGGAGTACGACCATGCACAGCCTGCTGCAGCAATGCCGTAGCCAAGCGGATGGCAACGCTGGAAAACTGTGTTTCTTGGTGGGCCGCCCGCAGTTTGGCCACGGCCTCGCTCTCCCGGCCCGCGCGCGTCAGTGCATCGGCCTCGAGCTGGACACGCATGGAGTCGGCCAACGCATTGTGCGGCTGCCAGTGGGCCAGCTGGCGCAGGCACTCGGGCCAATTTTCGTCGAGGTAGGCGTGCAGCGCGCTCAGCAACGGCGACTCTGCGTCCTGGCGCGCATCGAGGTAGCTCCTCACCTCCGCTTCCGTGCGGGAGCCGGCCTGCAGCGCCGCCCTGGCCACCAAGTGGTCCTGCGGATACCCGCCTTCACGAAGAGCCCTTTCGAGGAAGACCTGGGAAGCGCGCGGTGCTTCGTACTCGGACGCCAACTGACCGAGCCAGCTGAATGCCTGCGTAGGCGCCTGCACGAGCCAGGTCGGCAGTTCATCGGCCCATGCGCGCAAAACGACCCCGCGCTCGCTTCCGGAGCCCGCCTCCGCCAATACATTCACCGCTTCCTCCACAGCGGGCCAGCTCGCGCACAGACGGCGTGCCTCGTGCGATGACCACGGGCTGAGGGTGCGCACCGCAGCATCGAAACCACGGCTGGCATCAAGACGGGCAAGCACATCGTCGCGGGAAGCGACAACTGTCTCCCGGGTCTTGCTCCCGTCTTCGACAGTGGACTGCCGCTCCCACTCACTGGTGAGTAGTGCTGCCTCCTGCGGTGAGACGGAACGCACGTACTCCTCCATCACAAACCGCAGCACCCGCAACGCATCACGTTGACGCTGCTCGGCATCACGGCCGGGCACCACATAGACCAGCCTCTGCGCCGCCTGATCGAGGGAAGACTCCGTGCACTGTCGCAGCTGCTCTGCTGTATCCGCTTGTGCAAGCCACACACGTAGCGACTTCGCGCGGACTTCAATCCCCACCGCCGCTGCCCGCTTCGCCGCAGCACGCGCCACTCGCCGACCGCGCGTGAGCTTCTGAAAAACGTTCATACCAAACCGACTAGCAATCGGCCCTGCTACCTTGGCCAAAACTGTCGGTGTAAGTGGTTCCACGACGTCCTCCACACCCGTGTGCGCGGGCCCCCTTGCCCCGACAACGCGCACGCTGTGATCGACCCTACTGTCCGGGACCGACAACGCCGGTCCCAGCGAGTTCCTCCGCCAGCGTCCAGGTGAAACTGCATCCGTAGCGCCGCCACTTTCACCAGCGCATGTCGAGTTGGTCGAGCGCCGAACGTCGCTCCACGGTCAGCCCAGCAGCTCGGCGGCGTACGTTGGCTGTCCACATCCCCAGGTCGATCCGCACTTCCCCCTCGGGGGTGGTCTCGCGTCCGGCGGCGGCGGGCCCGGCCAGTTCCATCGGCAGGGCTTCGACGTGTTTGCGGGGCACGTTCAGGTGCCCTTCCCG
>NZ_JBEXOS010000119.1:0-10964 GCF_040611655.1 Streptomyces sp. NPDC006552 | reverse complement strand
GGCTGGTCGCGCAGTTCCCCGCGCCCCTGAGGCATGCGCTGCGCGCAGCCTCCCCTCCAGGGGTGCGGGGAGCTGCGCGACCAGCCCCCACCGGACCCGCACCCGGGAACCGAACACACCCCCCGCTCGTGTTCAAGAGGAGGGCCCGCAAACAAGATCGAGTCAATGCCTGTGCGGATGTCCATCGCGGCAGCGATACTTGCGGCCGACGTACGACCATGGGGGAGGGTCGAGTGACATACCCGCCGAACGGAAGCGCGGCGCCACCGGGGCACCCCGCAGCGCCGCCGCTCCCGAGCGTGCCGCCGCAGCCTGCGCGCGGCACCGTGACCGTGCCGCCCCCGGCGCCGGGCGCCCCCGCCCCCACCCGCCGCACCGCCTGGGCCGAGGGCGTGGACCGGCTGCGCTCGGCGGCCACCACCGAGCCCGGCCGGCTGCGCATCATCGGCGCCGTACTGGCCCTGCTCGTGGTCGCGTTCGGCGCGACGACGGCCTGGCAGATGACCGACCGCTCGGCCGCCGCCGACGACGTGCTCCACTCCAGCCAGCCGCTGAGCGCCGACGCCGCCGACATCTACCGCTCGCTCGCCGACGCCAACACCGCCGCCTCCAGCGGCTTCCTCGCGGGGGGCCAGGAGCCCGCCGCCGTGCGCGAGCGGTACGAGCGCGACATCCGCACGGCCGCGCAGAAACTCGTCACGGCCGCGGCCGCCACCGACCCGGGCTCCCCCTCCGCGACCACCATCGCGAAGCTGAACACGCTGCTGCCGCAGTACAAGGGGCTCATCGAGCGGGCCCGGGCCAACAACCGGCAGGGCTTCCCGCTGGGCGGCGCCTATCTGCGGTACGCGAACGAGAAGATGCAGACCCAGATGCTCCCGGAGGCGGAGAACCTCTACACCACGGAGAACCGGCGGCTGCGCGACGACTACGACGCCGCGACCCCCTACCCGTGGATCGCGATCGCCTGCGGCGTGCTCGCCCTCGCCGCCCTGGGCTGGGCACAGCGCCGCAACTACCGCCTGACGAACCGGGTGTTCAACCACGGGATGCTCGCCGCCACCGCCGCCTCCGTCGTCGTCCTGCTCTGGCTCGTCGTGGGGCACACCGTCGCGCGCAGCGGGCTCGACTCCTCGTACGACAGCGGGGTGCGCTCGCTGAACGTGCTGCACGACGCGAGCATCGCCTCGCTGAAGGCGCGGGGGAACGAGAACCTGACGCTGGTCAGCCGCGGCGCGGAGACCACGAAGGTCAAGGGCGTGATCAAGGACAAGTACGACGTCGACTTCCAGAAGCAGATGCGGCTGCTTGCGACGAAGCTGACGGCGGCGGACGCGCTGGCCGACGACGGCGCGGGCCGGGCCCCGGTGGACGGCGCCGACGCCGGCATGAAGGAATGGCTGAAGCGGCACACGGACGCCCGCGCCGCGGACGACGACGGCGACTACCAGGGCGCCCTCGACAAGATCATCGGTTCGAAGGCGGCCAAGCCGACGGGTGAGTGCTTCGATCTCGTGGACCAGAATCTCGACCAGGCGCTCGCGCACGAGCAGCGTCAGTTCAGCGCCGACGCGGGCGCCGCGCGCTCCGCGATGACCGGGCTGCCCGCGGGCGCGGCGCTGCTCGCGGTCCTCGCCGCCGCGGGCGCGGTGCTCGGCGTCGGGCGCAGGCTTTCGGAGTACCGGTGAGAGGGGGTGCGGACATGGCGCAGCGAGGCAGCCGCACGGTGAGTCTGCGCGGCTGGGGCGGTGTGGCGGCGATGGCGGTCGCCTGTGCGCTGACGGCGGTCTTCGCGCTGCTGCTCCCCCTGGCGCAGCGCGGCGGCGGTGGCGGCGGCGCGGGGTCCGGTCCCGGCGGCGTGGCCGCCGGGGTGCAGGCGAGGGCCGACGACTGCGACCCGGACACCAAGGGCAAGGAGCCCGAGCGCAGCGTCAGCCGTTCGGGCAGCGCCGACGGCGGCGCGGTGCGGGCCGTCAAGGACCGCGGCTATCTGTCGGTCGGCGTCGACCAGAACAGCTACCGGTGGGGTTACCGCGACCCGAACAGCGTGGACGAGTCGAGCGAGCTGGAGGGCTTCGACATCGACCTCGCCCATGAGATCGCCAAGGAGATCCTCGGCAGCCCCGACAAGGTCCGCTTCAAGGCCATCCCCACCAACCAGCGGATCCCCGCGATCCAGCGCGGCGAGGTCGACATGGTGGTGCGCACGATGACCATCAGCTGCGAGCGCCTCAAGGACGTCGACTACTCGACCGCCTACTTCCAGACCGGCCAGCAGGTGCTCGCCCCGAAGGCGTCGGCGATCACCGGGTTCGACGGGACGCTCGGCGGCAAGCGGGTCTGCTCGGCGGCGGGTTCGACGGCCGAGGCAGCGCTGCGGCTGGGCCGGACGCAGCAGAAGATCCCCGCCGACACGGACATCTCCGAGACGGTCCCCAACCAGCTGGACTGCCTGGTGCGGCTCCAGCTCGGCGAGGTCGACGCCGTGGTCACCGACGGCGCGCTCGCGGCGAGCCAGGCCGCGCAGGACCCGACGGTGGAGCTGAAGGGCGAGCCGTTCACCAAGGAGTACTACGGCGTCGCCATGAAGAAGGGCGCCGACGAACTGGTGCGCCGGGTCAACCAGGTCCTGGAGGACTACCGCAGGTCGGGCGGGTGGCAGAAGTCGTACGACCACTGGCTGGAGCCGGCGCTCGGCCCGTCGCAGGGGCCGCCGGCACCGAAGTACCAGTGATGTCCGGGCGCGTGCGGTGGTGGGATCCGAACGAAGCGAGAGGTGATCGATGGGCGAGGCGGGACCCCCCGGTCCGGTGCTGGACCGGGACGAGGCGGACCGTGCCCTGGCCCGGCTCGGTGCCGAGCACGAGGCGATCGAGACGTCCCTGTTCGCGCTCCAGGACCACGCCGGGCGGCGGTTGCTGGAGGGCGCGCGGCTGACCGGGGCGACCCGGGAGCGCTGGGCGGCGGCCGAGCAGGCGATCACGCTGCTGTGGTCGTACTTCGACGCGTACACGGGCGCGCTGCGCGCCGCGCGCGAGATCCGCGCCCGGCGCAAGTGGCCCAACCGGGACGACCTCACGCAGCTGACGGAGCTGCTGCGCGGCGAGTCCGTCACGGTCGCCTCGGCGGCGGGGGCCGGTGCGCCGCCGCCGTCGCTCACCGGCCCGGCGAAGCTCTCCGAGCGTTTCACGCTGGCCGCGCTCGTGGAGCGGATGAACGGCCTGTACGCGTCCTCCCTGGACATGGTGGTGGCCGCCGACGCGGTCTGGTCGGCGCTGCCCGCCCGCATCGACATGCTCTCCGCCGAGCTGGCCCGCACCCGCCGGCTCGCGCACTCCGTGGGCGTACGGCCCGGCGAGCATCCGGCCGGTGACGACCTGGAGCGGATCACCGGCGCGCTGACCCGGCTGCGCGAGCAGGTGGTCTCCGACCCGCTCACGTACTGGCAGAAGGCGCCGGGGAGTTCGGCGCCCGGGGGCGGGCGCCCGGACACCACGGCGTACGACCGCCAGGCCCGCGCCCTGGAGGAGGTGCGGCGCGAGATCGAGGCCGTGCTCACGGTGCGCCAGGACGCGGAGGCCCGGCTCGGCCGGCTGCGGGACGTGCTCTCGCGCGCCGACCGCACGCTCGCCGAGGCCCGCTCGGCGCGCGGCGAAGTGCTCGCCAAGATCGCCGCGTCGGAAGTGCCCGCGGTCTCCGGGCCGCCGATCGCCCTCCAGGAGCAGCTGGCGACCGCCGCCGACTACCGCCGGCACGGCCAGTGGCACCGGCTCTCGCCGCTGCTCGAATCGCTGGAGACGAAGGCCGAGGACGAACTGCTGCGCGCCCGCGAGTCGTTGACCGCGGTGACCGCGCCGCTGGCCGTCCGCGCGGAGTTGCGCGGCCGGCTCGACGCGTACAAGGCGAAGGTCGCGCGGCTCGGTTTCGCGGAGGACCCGTTCCTGGTGGAGCGGTACGACGCGGCGCGCCGCATGCTGTGGAGCGCGCCCTGCGATCTGCGGGTGGCGGAAGCGGCGGTGCTGCGCTATCAGCGGGCGGCGGCGGACGTGCTGTCCGCGCCCACGGACCAGAGGGGGGAGTCGTAGTCGTGGCTGCGCACGAGTGCACCCGGCCCGGTTGCACGGGCCGGTACGAGGACATGGGCGGGGAGCTGTACTGCGACACCTGCGGGCTGAAACCGCAGGGTCAGGCCGCCCCCGTCCCGGCCGCGCCGGTCACGGCGGGCTGCCAGCGCCCCGGCTGCGCGGGTTCCTACGAGGACATGGGCGGCGGCGAGCTGTACTGCGACACCTGCGGGCTCGCGCCGGTGGTGTCGCCGGGCGGCCTGGTGGAGTCGCCACCGACCGGGACCGCGGGCGGCGGCTCGCGCGGCTCGCAGAGCTCGGCGTCGAGCGGGCGGGCGTCGTCGCGCACCTCGTCGCGCTCCTCGCAGTCGCGCCGGTCGGTGTCGGGGCGGCTGTCGCGTTCCCTAGCGGGCGGTGCCACGTCCCGGTCGGTGTCGGTGCGCAGCTCGGGCACGTCGGCGAGCAGTTCGGGCCGGGCCCGGCTCGGGGCGGGCCTGGTGCGCGTACCGGACGTGCCGCGGCCCGACCCGCGCGTGATGGTGCAGGAGAACCCGGAGGTCCCCGAGCGCAAGCGGTTCTGCTCGCGTTCGGACTGCGGGGCCCCGGTGGGGCGGGCGCGCGGGGAGCGGCCCGGCCGCACGGAAGGGTTCTGCACCAAGTGCGGCCACCCGTACTCCTTCGTGCCGAAGCTGGGCGCGGGCGACATCGTGCACGGCCAGTACGAGGTCGTGGGCTGCCTGGCCCACGGCGGCCTGGGCTGGGTCTACCTCGCCGTCGACCGGGCCGTCTCCGACCGCTGGGTGGTCCTCAAGGGCCTGCTCGACACGGGTGACCAGGACGCGATGGCGGCCGCGATCTCGGAGCGGCGCTTCCTCGCGGAGATCGAGCACGCGAACATCGTCCGCATCTACAACTTCGTCGAACACCTGGACCAGCGCACCGGCTCCATGGACGGCTACATCGTCATGGAGTACGTCGGCGGCAAGTCGCTCAAGGAGATCGCCAACGGGCGGCGCACCCCCGACGGCAGGCGCGACCCGCTGCCGGTGGAGCAGGCCTGCGCGTACGGCATCGAGGCGCTGGAGGCCCTCGGCCACCTGCACAGCCGCAACCTGCTGTACTGCGACTTCAAGGTCGACAACGCGATACAGACCGAGGACCAGCTCAAGCTGATCGACATGGGCGCGGTCCGGCGGATGGACGACGCCGAGTCCGCCATCTACGGCACGGTCGGCTACCAGGCGCCCGAGGTCGCCGAGGTCGGCCCCTCCGTCGCCTCCGACCTCTACACGGTCGCCCGTACGCTCGCGGTGCTGACCTTCGACTTCCAGGGCTACACGAACGTCTTCGTGGACTGCCTGCCCGACCCGGACACCATCGAGGTGTTCCGCCGGTACGAGTCGTTCTACCGGTTCCTCGTCCGCGCCACCGACCCGGACCCGGCCCGCCGGTTCGCCTCCGCGCAGGAGATGACCGAGCAGCTGACCGGGGTGCTGCGCGAGGTCGTGGCGGTGCAGACCGGCCGGCCCCGGCCCGCCCTGTCGACGCTGTTCGGGCCCGAACTGAAGGTCACGGACACGGAGTTGTTCGCGGGGCAGCGCGGCGAGGTGTCGCATCTGGGCGCGCGGGCCGTCCCGGTGCGCGTGCGCGGCAAGGCGGCGGCCGGGGTCGGCGCCGCGCCCCTTCCCGTCCTGCCGCCGTCACCCTCCGCGCTGGTCAAGCGGTTGCGCACGTCCGCCACCGCGCTGGCGCTCCCGGTGCCGCGGGTGGACCCGGGCGACCCGAACGCCGGGTTCCTCGCGGGCCTGATGGCATCCGCGCCCGCGGAGCTGATCTCGGCGCTGCGGGCCGCGCCGGCCGGCTCCCTCGAACTGCGCCTGCGCGAGCTGCGGGCCCGCCTGGAGATGGGTGAACTGGACGCGGCGCAGCGCGGGCTCGCGGCGCTGGAGGCGGAGCACCTCGACGACTGGCGGGTGGTCTGGTACCGGGGGGTGGCGGCGCTCGCGGCGGGCGATCAGGAGAACGCGGCGCTGTCGTTCGACGCGATCTACGACGCGTTCCCCGGTGAGCCCGCGCCGAAGCTGGCGCTCGGCGTCTGCGCGGAGGTGCTCGGGCAGCTGGACAACGCGGCGGAGTACTACCGCCTGGTGTGGTCCACCGATCCGAGTTACGTCAGCGCCGCGTTCGGTCTGGCGCGGGTGCAGCTCGCGGCGGGCGACCGGAGCGGCGCGGTGCGCACCCTGGAGTCGGTGCCGGAGTCGTCGATCCACTACACGGCGGCCCGGGTCGCCGCGGTCCGGGCCCGGCTGCGGGGCCGGACGGCGCAGGGGCCCGGCGGCGACCCGCTGATCGACGATCTGACGGCCGCGGCCGGGCAGGTCGAGGCGCTCGACGCGTTCGGTCTCGACGCGGTCCGCCGCGAGCAGTTGTCCACCGAGGTCCTCGGCACGGCGCTGGACTGGGTACTCTCCGGTGGACAGGGTTCCGGTCGGTCGCCGAGCCCCGGACGCACGGTGGTACTCGGCAGCGATCTGGACGAGCGCGGCCTGCGTCTTGGACTGGAGCGCTCCTACCGGACCCTTGCCAGGCTCGCTCAGCGCGGCGAGGAGAGGATCGAACTGGTGGAGCGGGCCAACCGCTACCGCCCCCGGACGTGGGTGTGAGTTGATGTCGCAGACGCACCAGCCGACCGCTATGTCGCAGTGTCCCAGTTGCGAGGAGCCGCTCGACAAGGGCGACCGCTTCTGCGGGGCCTGCGGTTTCGACCTGTCGTCGGAGCCGCCTGTGCCCGGCGCGTTCCCGCCGGGGGCTGAGCAGGGCGCCGGGGTGGAGTGGCCGGACGCCCCCGAGCCGGCCGGTGCGGAGGCGCCCGCGCCGGTGCACCTGCCGACGGACCTGGTCGGCACCGAGTCCGGCGGCGGCGAACTCCCCACGATGGCGCGTCCGCAGGGGCCGGCCGGGTCCGGTGCGGGGATGAACGATCCGGCGGCATGGCCGAACGGCCCGGCCGCGGGGGCCGACACGCCCGCCGCACCGGCCGCCGGTCCCACCGCTGGCCCCGCCGGCCGGGCCGATGGATCCGGTGCCGGGTTCGACGGATCCGGCGCCGGGGCCGACGCGCCCCCGGACGGGGACTTCGCGCTGGCCGCGCCCGATCCGCGGGCCGTGGCGCCCGCGGAGCTGGAGGGCGCGACGCCGCCGGCCGACACCAAGCGGTGTGTGGCGTGCCGGGCCGGGCAGGTCGACGCCGACGGTTACTGCGAGAACTGCGGGCACGCCCAGCCCCGCGAACGCGACCACATGGAGCAGGAGTTGGGCGCGGTCGCCGCCGTCAGCGACCGGGGCCTGCGCCACCACCGCAACGAGGACGCGTTCGCGATCTCCTCGGCCGCGCTGCCGGACGGCTCCCCCGCCGTCGTCGCCGTCGTCTGCGACGGGGTCTCCTCGGCGACCCGCCCCGACGACGCCTCGCTCGCCGCGTCCCGCGCCGCCGACGAGGCGCTGCACGCGTCGCTGCCCCGCGGCACCCACCCGCAACAGGCCATGCACGAGGCGATCGTGGCGGCCGCCGAGTCGGTCAACGCGCTGGCGCGCGAGCCGGAGACGGCCCGCGAGCACCAGCCCCACCAGAACGCGCCGGCCTGCACCTTCGTCGGCTCGATCATCACCCGCGATCTGCTGGTCGTCGGCTGGATCGGTGACTCCCGCGTCTACTGGGTGCCCGACGACCGGGCCACCCCGGCGGCCCGGCTCACCGAGGACGACTCGTGGGCGGCGCAGATGGTCGCCGCGGGGCTGATGAACGAGGCGGAGGCGTACGCCGACGAGCGGGCCCACGCGATCACCGGCTGGCTCGGCGCGGACGCGTACGAACTGGAGCCGCACACCGCTTCCTTCAAGCCGGACCGGCCCGGTGTGGTGGTGGTCTGCACCGACGGGCTGTGGAACTACGCGGAGGGCGCGGAGGAGATGGCGCGCGTCGTACCCGCCGACGCGGCCCGGCGTCCGCTGCACTGCGCCCAGGTCCTCGTCGGCCACGCGCTCGACGGCGGCGGCCACGACAACGTAACAGTGGCGGTCCTGCCGTTCCCCGTCCCGCCGCAGGGGGCAGGATCGGCCTAGCCGCGACGCGACCCGGCGCCCGGTCCGGGCGCCGGGTGTCAGGAATGGTGTTGTTCAGGGGGGACGTGTCACCATGGCCAATTTCTCGAAGCCGGACATTCCGCAGTTCTCGGTCGAGGTCTATCAGAACGAGTTCCTGCCCGAGGGCGGCCGCGAGGTCAACGCGATCGTCACCGTGACGTCCACCGGCGGCGGCACCCTCGGCGCGGCCGTGGGCGCGTCGGCGCCGTACGCGGCCGGTGACGGCCCGCACGCCGCGGTGGCGCTGATGGTGGACTGCTCCGGTTCGATGGACTATCCGCCGACGAAGATGCGCGGCGCCCGCGATGCCTCGGCCGCGGCGATCGACACACTGCGCGACGGCGTGCACTTCGCGGTGATCGCCGGCACGCACGTCGCCAAGGAGGTCTACCCGGGCGCGGGCCGGCTCGCCGTCGCCGACCCGACCACCCGCGCGCAGGCCAAGCAGGCGCTGCGCAAGCTCACCGCGGGCGGCGGCACCGCGATCGGCACCTGGCTGCGCCTGGCCGACCGCCTCCTGGCCGCCGCGGACGTGGGGATCCGGCACGGCATCCTGCTCACCGACGGGCGCAACGAGCACGAGTCGCCGGAGGACCTGCGGGCGACGCTCGACGCCTGTGCGGGCCGCTTCACCTGTGACGCCCGCGGCGTCGGCACCGACTGGGAGGTGAAGGAGGTCACGGGCGTCGCCTCGGCGCTGCTCGGCACCGCCGACATCGTCGCGGACCCGGCGCACCTGGCGTCGGACTTCACGCAGATGATGGAGACGGCGATGGGCAAGGAGGTCGCGGACGTCGCGCTGCGGCTGTGGACGCCGCTCGGCGCCGAGATCAAGTTCGTCAAGCAGGTGGCGCCGGCGGTCGCCGAGCTGACCGAGCGCCGCACCGAGGCGGGCCCGCGCGCGGGCGACTATCCGACCGGCTCCTGGGGCGACGAGTCTCGCGACTACCACGTCTGCGTCCAGGTCCCGCGCGCCGAACTGGGCCAGGAGATGCTCGCCGCCCGCGTCTCCCTGGTGGTCCCGCAGCCGGACGGTTCGGCGCGGCCCCTGTCCCAGGGGCTCGTCCGCGCGGTGTGGACGGACGACATGGCGGCCTCTACGTCGATCAACCCGCAGGTCGCGCACTACACGGGCCAGGCCGAACTGGCGCAGGTCATCCAGCAGGGCCTGGACGCCCGCAAGGCCGGCGACGCGGACGGAGCGACCGCGAAACTGGGTCGCGCGGTCCAGCTCGCGGCGCTCTCCGGGAACGCGGATACGGCGAAACTGCTTTCGAAGGTGGTGGACGTGGTCGACGCCGCGGAAGGTACTGTTCGATTGAAGGCGAAGGTCGCGGAGGCCGACGAGATGACTCTCGAAACCCGGTCCACCAAGACGGTTCGCGTGAAGAAGTAGCAGCTCAGACGGATTGACGTACGGATACGAGTACGTACGAAGGAGAGGGGGAAGCGCCGACATGCCGACCTGCCCGAACGGACACCAGTCGGGTTCCGACGACTGGTGCGAGGTCTGCGGTCACCGCATGGCCGGTGCCGTGCCCCCGCCCCCGCCGCCGCCGCCCGGTTACGGCTACCCCGGCCCTTCCGTGCCCCACGGACCCGGGCGGAGCGCGGGCGGTGCGCCCGAGCTGTGCCCGCAGTGCCGGACGCCGAGGGAGGGTGGCGCCCCGTTCTGCGAGGAGTGCCGCTGGAACTTCCTCACGAACACGGCGACGTCCTACACCCCGGCGGCCCCGAACCCGCCGCTGCCGACGCAGGGCGGACCCGGTGGTCCGCAGGGGCCGAACCCGGCGCTGCGGTTCCAGCAGCCGCCGCAGGGGCCCGACCCGTACGAGTACCAGGGTTCGCGCCCCTCGCAGATGAACCGGCCCGCCGAGCCGATCCCGCCGAGCCCCTTCGGCAGCGAGCCCTCGGGCCCCTCCCCCTTCCCCCCGCCGGGGCCGAACGGGACGGGCGGGGGCGTCCCGCAGGCGTTCCAGCAGCAGCCGCCGGCGCCCGCGCCGACGCAGCCGGGGCCGCCCGCGCCGCCGTCGTACCCGAACCAGCAGCGGCCCGGCGGTGGCGGGACGAACGGTGACGACTGGGTGCTCTCGCCCCCGTCGGCCTCGTCCCCGCCCGCGCCGCCGTTCCAGCAGCAGCAGCAGCCGCCGTACGCGCAGCAACAGCAGCCGGGGCCGGTGAGCTGGTCGGCGACGATCGGTCCCGACCGCGAGTACTTCATGGCGATGATGCACCGCAGCGGGCCCGAGGCGTCCGGGCTCAACCTGCCCGCGTACTCGCCCGAGCAGCAGCGCCGGCTGGTCGGCAACCAGATCTCGATCGGCCGCCGCCGCCACTCGACCGGCGACACCCCGGACATCGATCTGTCGGTGCCGCCGGAGGACCCGGGTGTCTCGCACTCGCACGCGGTGCTGGTGCAGCAACCGGACGGGTCGTGGGCGGTCGTCGACCAGAACTCGACGAACGGTACGACGGTCAATGGCGGCGAGGAGCCCATCCAGCCCTTCGTTCCCGTCCCGCTCCAGGATGGCGACCGGGTCCATGTCGGGGCGTGGACGACCATCACGATCCACCGGGACTGACCGATCCCGGCGGCTCGCCGAGGCGCGGGCCTCGCGCAGCTCCCCGCGCCCCTGAGCCGTCCTTCGGCTGACGCGCCATCGTGGTTGCTCGCGCAGTTCCCCGCGCCCCTGAGATGCGCACTACGTGCGCCATCTCATCGGCGCCCCTGGGCCAGCGGCGAAGCCGCAAGCCCCT
>NZ_JBEXOS010000118.1:0-11994 GCF_040611655.1 Streptomyces sp. NPDC006552 | reverse complement strand
CCCGATCTTCGACCTCGTCGACTACGGCGTCGTCGGTGACCTCTTCGACGTCGTCCCCCAGCTCACCGACGAGGTCAAGACCCGCAAGGGCTGACGGTTCCGCGGCTGCCTGCGCCGGGACCGCCCGTCGGCCATCTCCTCACGGCCATCCGTCCTGGTGGCGACGGCGTACGTAGTAGGCGGCCGCCCCCGCCGAACCGGTGATCAGCATCCAGCCCAGGACGAGTTGCGTGGTGCTGAAGCGGCCCAGCGAGCCACCGTCCCCGGCGTGCACGCCGTGCAGTTCGTCGCGGCCGCCCGTCACCGTGAGCCGTGCGCGCGCCTCGGTGCCCTTCGCACAGCTCACCGTGACCGGGAACGTGCCGGACGGCGCGTCGGCCGGCACCACGAACCGGCCGACGAGGTCGCCGTCGTGCGTCCCCGTCTCCAGCGGGAAGTCGCCGGCGCCCAAGCTGTTGGCGTCGCCGGTGGCGCGCGGGTCCTTGCCGCAGGCGGTGGTGTTCGCGGTGACCGTGGTGCCGGGGCGGGCGTCGGCCGGGGACAGTTCGAGGGCCGGGGCCGCGGACTCGGTGTCGAGGCCGTCCGGCGCCACGATGTCGGATGCGGAGTCTCCTTCCACCGTGTCGTCCGACGGGACGTCGCCCTCCGCCGGGCTGTCACCGTCCGGCACCAGCTCACTCTCCAGTCCGGGGTCGGCGTCCGTAGCCGTGTCGCCCTCCGTCGCGGGCTCGTCCTGCGTCCCGGACTCCCCCAGGGAGTCGCTCTGCGGCAGGGCGCCGTCCCCGGTCTGGGCGTCGTCCCCCACCAGGTCGTCAGTCCGCGCGGCGCGGGCCGCGGTCCCCGGCGCGGGCACGCCGGACGCGCTGCTGCCCGACGGCCGGTCGTCCCCGTCGGCCCAGGCGGGCGCCGCGGCGCACACCGGTGTGACAGCGAGGGCGAGGACGGCCGTGGCGACGGCGGAGGTGGGCCAGGAGGTGGTGCGGCGCATTGAGGGCCCCTCTGGACGGGCCGGCACTCGCGGCCACGGACGGCGTTCCCCGTCGAGCCAACCCTGTGGACGGGCCCGCCGCCTGTCGAGGCGTCGAGGCGGGTGACGGCGGGAACGCGCGCGGGGCCCCCGGGCCGGCCTCGCCAACGCTCGCCACAAGGCCGGCGCGGGGCCCTGACCGCACGAAACGCGACCTATGGATACCCGTGCATCCGGTGCGCCTCGACCAGCTGCGTGCGCGACGCCTCCAGGCGGTGCGCCATCACCTCGGCCACGCCGTGCAGCAGGGTCATGCCCAGCGCCGGTTCCAGGTCGCACAGGCCGCGGACCGCCCCGGCGTCGAACGCGTAGGCACGGACCGGGCTGAACGCCTCGGCGCCGAAGTCCCACTCGTAGGGCGGGAACAGCCAGGACCAGCCGAGCAGGTCGCCCGGTCCGAGCGGGTCGATCGGCAGGGTCCGGCGGTCCGAGACCCGCACGTCGAGCGTGACCATGCCGGTCCTGATGACGAAGAAGCGGTCGGCGCGGTCCCCCTCCTCCAGGATGCGGCTGTCCTGGGGGAACGAGACTTCCTCGGCGAGGGCCATCAGCCGGTCGCGATAAGCACGTGGAAGCCGGTTCAGCAGTCGTGTCCGAGCGGTCATGGCGCCACACCTCCACCGTCGTGTCATTCCAGCGTACGTACGCCGTGTACGTCACCCGGAGCGAGGGGCCGGGCGCGGAGCGGGAACATCCGGGAGTGACCTGTCGCCCGAAAAGGCTAGTTCCCTCCCCCATCCGGCGCACCTGGACCACATGGCGTAAGCGGAGGGCGAGCCGGTGGTCACGCTTCTACGTTTCCGGCATGGCGAACTTCGCGGGCGTCGGCCCCGGTACGAGCAAGGCGCGCAGGGCGTGGTTGACCTCCGCGGTGTGCGTGACAGCCACCGTCGGCATGCTGGCCGGCCCGGCTCTGGCCACGGCGCCCGCCCCGGCGCCGCCCTCCGCGCCGTCCCTGTCGGCCCTGTCCTGGGAGGTCATGGACGCGCGCACCGGCGACGTCCTGGCCGCGAAGGCGCCGCACCGCAGGCTGCCGCCCGCGAGCACCCTCAAGACCCTGTTCGCCCTGGCGTTGCTGCCGAAGCTGCGCCAGGACACCGTGCACCGGGCCACCCACGCGGATCTGGCCCAGGTCGCCGCGGGCAGCAGCCTGGTCGGGGTCGACGAGGGCGGCCGGTACACGGTCGCCGATCTGTGGCGCGGGGTCTTCCTCAGCTCGGGCAACGACGCCGTGCACACCCTCGCGCGGATGAACGGCGGGCTGCCGCGCACCCTCGCCCAGATGCAGGCGACGGCCGACCGGATCGGCGCCCGTGACACCCAGGTGCGCTCACCGGACGGGTTCGACACCCCCGGGCAGTTCTCCTCGGCGCACGATCTGGCCCTGATCGCCCGGGAAGGGTTCAAGAACCCCGACTTCCGGCGCTACATGGGGACCAAGTGGGCCCGCTTCCCGGCGGCCGGCGGCCCGAAGGCGTTCGGGATCCAGAACACCAACCGCCTCCTGGTGGGCTCGCACGGGGTGCGGCCCTATCCAGGGCTCGTCGGGGTGAAGAACGGTTACACGTCGCAGGCCGGCACCACCCTCGTGACCGCCGCCACCCGTGAGGGCCGCACGATCCTGGTCACCGTGATGCACCCGCAGCAGGAGTCGTTCAACGCGGTCTACGAGGAGAGCCGGGCGCTGCTCGACTGGGGTTTCACCGCCGCTCCGCCGCGCGTGGTGCACAACGCGGGACCCCAGCACGCCCCCGGGCACAAGTCGGCGCCCGTCGCGCCGAATCCCGCGACGGGCGCCCCTGATGCCGGACCGGGACTCACCCGGCACCTCGGCGCCGCGGCGGCCCTCCTGGTCCTGTCCTGCATCCCCCTGATCATCCGCCGGCGGCTGCGCGGCAGGCGGCGCACTCTTACGTGAGCCCCGGGCGGCCCCGCCCGAAAGAAGGTCCCCGGCACAAGGGCCGGGGACCTCGACTCGGCGTCACCGCCGCGGCCGGTCAGACCCGGCCGCCCGTCAGCCGGGTCAGCGGGCCCTGGCTGCCGCGTTCGGCACGGCGTCCGGCCGCGTAGGAGGCGGCGGTCAGGGCGGTCGCCCCGACCGTCGCTCCGGCCGCGATCATCTTGCGGTTCTTCAGGACGGTCCACGCGGTCGTGGCGACCGTGGCCACCTGGCCCGCGGCGGCCGTCACACCCTCGCGGGCGCTGGTCAGCGCGGCGCCCGTCGACTGCGCGGCGCGGCCCGCGGCCTGCCCGGCGCCGGACGCGGCACGGGCGGCGCCGGAACCCGCGGACTCGGCGGCGTGTCCCGCCGCCTCGCCGGTGTCCTTCGCCTTCGCGGCGGTGGCACCCGCCGCCCCGGTCGCCGTCTTGCGCGTGGTCTTGGTCCTGCTCTCACTGCCTCGTTGAGTAGCCATGGTCTGCGATTGACCGCATTCGGCCCGCACAAACAGGCGAATCCTCAGTGGGCGGCGAGCAGTTGCAGCGTGTCGATCACCCGGTTCGAGAAGCCCCACTCGTTGTCGTACCAGGCGACCACCTTGATGTGGCGGCCGTCGACCCGGGTCAGCTCGGAGTCGAAGACGGCCGACGCCGGGTTGCCCGTGATGTCGGACGACACGAGCGCGTCCTCGGAGTACTCCAGGATCCCCGCCATCGGCCCCTGCGCCGCGGCGCGGTAGGCGGCGAGCACGTCGTCGCGGGTCACGTCGCGCGCGACGGTCGTGTTGAGCTCGACGATCGAGCCGACCGGGACCGGCACCCGGATCGAGTCGCCCGACAGTTTCCCGTCGAGGTTCGGCAGCACGCGGCCGATCGCCTTCGCGGCACCCGTCGTGGTCGGCGCGATGTTGACGGCGGCGGCGCGGGCCCGGCGCGCGTCGCGGTGCGGGCCGTCCTGGAGGTTCTGCTCCTGCGTGTAGGCGTGCACCGTCGTCATGAACCCGTGCTCGATACCGGCGAGTTCGTCGAGGACGGCGGCGAGCGGGGCGAGCGCGTTGGTCGTGCAGGACGCGTTCGAGACGACCGTGTGCAGCTGCGCGTCGTACGCGGCGGTGTTCACGCCGTAGGCGAGGGTGACGTCGGCGCCGTCGGAGGGGGCGGAGACCAGCACCTTCCGCGCGCCTGCGTCCAGGTGCGCGCGGGCGGCCTTGGCCGAGGTGAAGCGGCCCGTCGACTCCAGAACGAGGTCGACGTCCAGCTCGGCCCAGGGCAGTGCGGCCGGTTCCCGCTCGGCGAGCACGGTGATCCGGTGGCCGTCCACCACCAGGACGTCGCCGTCGACGCTCACCGGACGGCCGAGGCGGCCGGCCGTCGAGTCGAAGGCGAGCAGGCGCGCGAGAGCGGCGGGCTCGGTGAGGTCGTTGACGGCGACCACGTCGAGGTCGCTGTCCCGCTCCAGCAGCGCGCGCAGCACGTTGCGGCCGATGCGGCCGAATCCGTTGATGGCGATACGAGTCATGAGGTGAGGTCCCTTCTCTTTTCACCCCCAGACTCGCGCGCGGCGCGGGCCGGTGACAGCGGCGCGAACGCCATGGTCCGCAAGGATCCCGCCACCGCCCCCGCCGGCCTTCAGTCCGCCGGGTCGCGCCGGGCGAAGGTGCGCCGGTACTCGCTCGGTGTGGTGCCCAGAATGCGCTGGAAGTGCAGGCGCAGATTGGCTCCGGTGCCCAGGCCGACGTCGGCGGCGATCTGCTCCACGCCGCGCTGCGAACGCTCCAGCAGCTCCCGGGCCACGTCGATGCGGGCCCGCATCACCCACTGCATCGGCGTGTAACCGGTGTCGTCGACGAAGCGCCGCGAGAACGTGCGCGGTGACACCGCCGCGTGCCCGGCGAGCGCCTCCAGGGTGAGCGGTTCGCCGAGCCGGCGCAGCGCCCACTCGCGGGTGGCGGCGAACCGTTCGCCGAGCGGTTCGGGCACGCTGCGCGGCACGTACTGGGCCTGGCCGCCGCTGCGGTAGGGGGCCGCCACCAGGCGGCGCGCCGCGTGGTTGGCCGCGGCCACGCCGAGGTCCGCGCGCAGGATGTGCAGGCACAGGTCGATGCCGGAGGCGGCGCCGGCGGAGGTCAGCACGGTGCCCTCGTCGACGAAGAGCACGTTCTCGTCGACCCGCACCCGCGGATGCTTCGCGGCGAGGGCCTTCGTGTAGTGCCAGTGGGTCGTGGCGCGCTTGCCGTCGAGCAGTCCGGTGGCGGCGAGCGCGAAGGCCCCGGTCGAGATGGCCGCGAGGCGCGCCCCCCGCTCGTGGGCGGCGGTCAGCGCGTCGACGACGGACCGCGGCGGATCGTCGCGGTCGGGGGTCCGGTAGCCGGGGACGAAGACGATGTCGGCCCAGGCGAGCGCCTCGAGGCCGTGCGCGACGACGTACGACAGGCCGTCCCCGCCGGTCACCGGGCCGGGCGCCGCCCCGCACACCCGTACCTCGTACGGCATGCTCGCGCGGGTCGTGAACACCTGGGCCGGGATGCCGACGTCGAGCGGCTTGGCACCCTCGCTGACCAGGACGGCGACGCGGTGCGGAGGGGAGTCGGACACGGGGACGAGAGTACGCGGGGCGCGCCCCGCCACCCGCATGACGGCCCCGGGGGCGGCCTCCGCGCCTCGCACCCTCAGGCGATGAAGCGCGCGCCGTCAGACGGTCCGCATGGCGGGGGGAGCCGTGTTCTTCCACCCGCCGGAGCGGAGCCGGCGCCCCTCCACTCCTGCCGACGCCGCGCAGGGCGCCGTCAGACGGTCCGCATGACGGCGGGGGCGGTGTTCTTCCACCCGCTGCGGAGCAGGGCCGACGCCCCTCCACCCCTGCCTACGCCGCACAGGGCGCCGTCAGACGGTCCGCATGACGGCGGGGGCGGTGTTCTTCCACCCGCCGGAGCGGGGACGCCCCTCCACCCGTGCCAAAGGCTGCCGGGCGGCACCAGCGCCGCGGCGGCCACGCCGCGTGGGCGGGCGACACTCGTCGGCCCCTCCCGCCGCGGCGGGAGGGGCCGACGAGTGTCGCCCGCCCACGCGGCGTGGCCGCCGCGGCGCTGGTGCCGCCCGGCAGCCTTTGGCACGGGTGGAGGGGCGTCCCCGCTCCGGCGGGTGGAAGAACACCGCCCCCGCCGTCATGCGGACCGTCTGACGGCGCCCTGTGCGGCGTAGGCAGGGGTGGAGGGGCGTCGGCCCTGCTCCGCAGCGGGTGGAAGAACACCGCCCCCGCCGTCATGCGGACCGTCTGACGGCGCCCTGCGCGGCGTCGGCAGGAGTGGAGGGGCGCCGGCTCCGCTCCGGCGGGTGGAAGAACACGGCTCCCCCCGCCATGCGGACCGTCTGACGGCGCGCGCTTCATCGCCTGAGGGTGCGAGGCGCGGAGGCCGCCCCCGGGGCCGTCATGCGGGTGGCGGGGCGCGCCCCGCGTACTCTCGTCCCCGTGTCCGACTCCCCTCCGCACCGCGTCGCCGTCCTGGTCAGCGAGGGTGCCAAGCCGCTCGACGTCGGCATCCCGGCCCAGGTGTTCACGACCCGCGCGAGCATGCCGTACGAGGTACGGGTGTGCGGGGCGGCGCCCGGCCCGGTGACCGGCGGGGACGGCCTGTCGTACGTCGTCGCGCACGGCCTCGAGGCGCTCGCCTGGGCCGACATCGTCTTCGTCCCCGGCTACCGGACCCCCGACCGCGACGATCCGCCGCGGTCCGTCGTCGACGCGCTGACCGCCGCCCACGAGCGGGGGGCGCGCCTCGCGGCCATCTCGACCGGGGCCTTCGCGCTCGCCGCCACCGGACTGCTCGACGGCAAGCGCGCCACGACCCACTGGCACTACACGAAGGCCCTCGCCGCGAAGCATCCGCGGGTGCGGGTCGACGAGAACGTGCTCTTCGTCGACGAGGGCACCGTGCTGACCTCCGCCGGCGCCGCCTCCGGCATCGACCTGTGCCTGCACATCCTGCGCGCGGACCTCGGCGTGGCCGCGGCCAACCACGCGGCGCGCCGCCTGGTGGCGGCCCCCTACCGCAGCGGCGGCCAGGCCCAGTACGTGCCGCGCAGCGTGCCCGAACCGCTCGGCGAACGGTTCGCCGCCACCCGCGAGTGGGCGCTGCGCCGGCTCGGCGAACCGCTCACCCTGGAGGCGCTCGCCGGGCACGCGGCGGTGTCACCGCGCACGTTCTCGCGGCGCTTCGTCGACGACACCGGTTACACGCCGATGCAGTGGGTGATGCGGGCCCGCATCGACGTGGCCCGGGAGCTGCTGGAGCGTTCGCAGCGCGGCGTGGAGCAGATCGCCGCCGACGTCGGCCTGGGCACCGGAGCCAATCTGCGCCTGCACTTCCAGCGCATTCTGGGCACCACACCGAGCGAGTACCGGCGCACCTTCGCCCGGCGCGACCCGGCGGACTGAAGGCCGGCGGGGGCGGTGGCGGGATCCTTGCGGACCATGGCGTTCGCGCCGCTGTCACCGGCCCGCGCCGCGCGCGAGTCTGGGGGTGAAAAGAGAAGGGACCTCACCTCATGACTCGTATCGCCATCAACGGATTCGGCCGCATCGGCCGCAACGTGCTGCGCGCGCTGCTGGAGCGGGACAGCGACCTCGACGTGGTCGCCGTCAACGACCTCACCGAGCCCGCCGCTCTCGCGCGCCTGCTCGCCTTCGACTCGACGGCCGGCCGCCTCGGCCGTCCGGTGAGCGTCGACGGCGACGTCCTGGTGGTGGACGGCCACCGGATCACCGTGCTCGCCGAGCGGGAACCGGCCGCACTGCCCTGGGCCGAGCTGGACGTCGACCTCGTTCTGGAGTCGACGGGCCGCTTCACCTCGGCCAAGGCCGCCCGCGCGCACCTGGACGCAGGCGCGCGGAAGGTGCTGGTCTCCGCCCCCTCCGACGGCGCCGACGTCACCCTCGCCTACGGCGTGAACACCGCCGCGTACGACGCGCAGCTGCACACGGTCGTCTCGAACGCGTCCTGCACGACCAACGCGCTCGCCCCGCTCGCCGCCGTCCTCGACGAACTCGCCGGTATCGAGCACGGGTTCATGACGACGGTGCACGCCTACACGCAGGAGCAGAACCTCCAGGACGGCCCGCACCGCGACGCGCGCCGGGCCCGCGCCGCCGCCGTCAACATCGCGCCGACCACGACGGGTGCCGCGAAGGCGATCGGCCGCGTGCTGCCGAACCTCGACGGGAAACTGTCGGGCGACTCGATCCGGGTGCCGGTCCCGGTCGGCTCGATCGTCGAGCTCAACACGACCGTCGCGCGCGACGTGACCCGCGACGACGTGCTCGCCGCCTACCGCGCCGCGGCGCAGGGGCCGATGGCGGGGATCCTGGAGTACTCCGAGGACGCGCTCGTGTCGTCCGACATCACGGGCAACCCGGCGTCGGCCGTCTTCGACTCCGAGCTGACCCGGGTCGACGGCCGCCACATCAAGGTGGTCGCCTGGTACGACAACGAGTGGGGCTTCTCGAACCGGGTGATCGACACGCTGCAACTGCTCGCCGCCCACTGAGGATTCGCCTGTTTGTGCGGGCCGAATGCGGTCAATCGCAGACCATGGCTACTCAACGAGGCAGTGAGAGCAGGACCAAGACCACGCGCAAGACGGCGACCGGGGCGGCGGGTGCCACCGCCGCGAAGGCGAAGGACACCGGCGAGGCGGCGGGACACGCCGCCGAGTCCGCGGGTTCCGGCGCCGCCCGTGCCGCGTCCGGCGCCGGGCAGGCCGCGGGCCGCGCCGCGCAGTCGACGGGCGCCGCGCTGACCAGCGCCCGCGAGGGTGTGACGGCCGCCGCGGGCCAGGTGGCCACGGTCGCCACGACCGCGTGGACCGTCCTGAAGAACCGCAAGATGATCGCGGCCGGAGCGACGGTCGGGGCGACCGCCCTGACCGCCGCCTCCTACGCGGCCGGACGCCGTGCCGAACGCGGCAGCCAGGGCCCGCTGACCCGGCTGACGGGCGGCCGGGTCTGACCGGCCGCGGCGGTGACGCCGAGTCGAGGTCCCCGGCCCTTGTGCCGGGGACCTTCTTTCGGGCGGGGCCGCCCGGGGCTCACGTAAGAGTGCGCCGCCTGCCGCGCAGCCGCCGGCGGATGATCAGGGGGATGCAGGACAGGACCAGGAGGGCCGCCGCGGCGCCGAGGTGCCGGGTGAGTCCCGGTCCGGCATCAGGGGCGCCCGTCGCGGGATTCGGCGCGACGGGCGCCGACTTGTGCCCGGGGGCGTGCTGGGGTCCCGCGTTGTGCACCACGCGCGGCGGAGCGGCGGTGAAACCCCAGTCGAGCAGCGCCCGGCTCTCCTCGTAGACCGCGTTGAACGACTCCTGCTGCGGGTGCATCACGGTGACCAGGATCGTGCGGCCCTCACGGGTGGCGGCGGTCACGAGGGTGGTGCCGGCCTGCGACGTGTAACCGTTCTTCACCCCGACGAGCCCTGGATAGGGCCGCACCCCGTGCGAGCCCACCAGGAGGCGGTTGGTGTTCTGGATCCCGAACGCCTTCGGGCCGCCGGCCGCCGGGAAGCGGGCCCACTTGGTCCCCATGTAGCGCCGGAAGTCGGGGTTCTTGAACCCTTCCCGGGCGATCAGGGCCAGATCGTGCGCCGAGGAGAACTGCCCGGGGGTGTCGAACCCGTCCGGTGAGCGCACCTGGGTGTCACGGGCGCCGATCCGGTCGGCCGTCGCCTGCATCTGGGCGAGGGTGCGCGGCAGCCCGCCGTTCATCCGCGCGAGGGTGTGCACGGCGTCGTTGCCCGAGCTGAGGAAGACCCCGCGCCACAGATCGGCGACCGTGTACCGGCCGCCCTCGTCGACCCCGACCAGGCTGCTGCCCGCGGCGACCTGGGCCAGATCCGCGTGGGTGGCCCGGTGCACGGTGTCCTGGCGCAGCTTCGGCAGCAACGCCAGGGCGAACAGGGTCTTGAGGGTGCTCGCGGGCGGCAGCCTGCGGTGCGGCGCCTTCGCGGCCAGGACGTCGCCGGTGCGCGCGTCCATGACCTCCCAGGACAGGGCCGACAGGGACGGCGCGGAGGGCGGCGCCGGGGCGGGCGCCGTGGCCAGAGCCGGGCCGGCCAGCATGCCGACGGTGGCTGTCACGCACACCGCGGAGGTCAACCACGCCCTGCGCGCCTTGCTCGTACCGGGGCCGACGCCCGCGAAGTTCGCCATGCCGGAAACGTAGAAGCGTGACCACCGGCTCGCCCTCCGCTTACGCCATGTGGTCCAGGTGCGCCGGATGGGGGAGGGAACTAGCCTTTTCGGGCGACAGGTCACTCCCGGATGTTCCCGCTCCGCGCCCGGCCCCTCGCTCCGGGTGACGTACACGGCGTACGTACGCTGGAATGACACGACGGTGGAGGTGTGGCGCCATGACCGCTCGGACACGACTGCTGAACCGGCTTCCACGTGCTTATCGCGACCGGCTGATGGCCCTCGCCGAGGAAGTCTCGTTCCCCCAGGACAGCCGCATCCTGGAGGAGGGGGACCGCGCCGACCGCTTCTTCGTCATCAGGACCGGCATGGTCACGCTCGACGTGCGGGTCTCGGACCGCCGGACCCTGCCGATCGACCCGCTCGGACCGGGCGACCTGCTCGGCTGGTCCTGGCTGTTCCCGCCCTACGAGTGGGACTTCGGCGCCGAGGCGTTCAGCCCGGTCCGTGCCTACGCGTTCGACGCCGGGGCGGTCCGCGGCCTGTGCGACCTGGAACCGGCGCTGGGCATGACCCTGCTGCACGGCGTGGCCGAGGTGATGGCGCACCGCCTGGAGGCGTCGCGCACGCAGCTGGTCGAGGCGCACCGGATGCACGGGTATCCATAGGTCGCGTTTCGTGCGGTCAGGGCCCCGCGCCGGCCTTGTGGCGAGCGTTGGCGAGGCCGGCCCGGGGGCCCCGCGCGCGTTCCCGCCGTCACCCGCCTCGACGCCTCGACAGGCGGCGGGCCCGTCCACAGGGTTGGCTCGACGGGGAACGCCGTCCGTGGCCGCGAGTGCCGGCCCGTCCAGAGGGGCCCTCAATGCGCCGCACCACCTCCTGGCCCACCTCCGCCGTCGCCACGGCCGTCCTCGCCCTCGCTGTCACACCGGTGTGCGCCGCGGCGCCCGCCTGGGCCGACGGGGACGACCGGCCGTCGGGCAGCAGCGCGTCCGGCGTGCCCGCGCCGGGGACCGCGGCCCGCGCCGCGCGGACTGACGACCTGGTGGGGGACGACGCCCAGACCGGGGACGGCGCCCTGCCGCAGAGCGACTCCCTGGGGGAGTCCGGGACGCAGGACGAGCCCGCGACGGAGGGCGACACGGCTACGGACGCCGACCCCGGACTGGAGAGTGAGCTGGTGCCGGACGGTGACAGCCCGGCGGAGGGCGACGTCCCGTCGGACGACACGGTGGAAGGAGACTCCGCATCCGACATCGTGGCGCCGGACGGCCTCGACACCGAGTCCGCGGCCCCGGCCCTCGAACTGTCCCCGGCCGACGCCCGCCCCGGCACCACGGTCACCGCGAACACCACCGCCTGCGGCAAGGACCCGCGCGCCACCGGCGACGCCAACAGCTTGGGCGCCGGCGACTTCCCGCTGGAGACGGGGACGCACGACGGCGACCTCGTCGGCCGGTTCGTGGTGCCGGCCGACGCGCCGTCCGGCACGTTCCCGGTCACGGTGAGCTGTGCGAAGGGCACCGAGGCGCGCGCACGGCTCACGGTGACGGGCGGCCGCGACGAACTGCACGGCGTGCACGCCGGGGACGGTGGCTCGCTGGGCCGCTTCAGCACCACGCAACTCGTCCTGGGCTGGATGCTGATCACCGGTTCGGCGGGGGCGGCCGCCTACTACGTACGCCGTCGCCACCAGGACGGATGGCCGTGAGGAGATGGCCGACGGGCGGTCCCGGCGCAGGCAGCCGCGGAACCGTCAGCCCTTGCGGGTCTTGACCTCGTCGGTGAGCTGGGGGACGACGTCGAAGAGGTCACCGACGACGCCGTAGTCGACGAGGTCGAAGATCGGG
>NZ_JBEXOS010000117.1:0-12078 GCF_040611655.1 Streptomyces sp. NPDC006552 | reverse complement strand
TACGGCGACGAGATCGGCATGGGCGACAACATCTGGCTCGGTGACCGGGACGCGGTCCGCACCCCGATGCAGTGGACCCCGGACCGCAACGCCGGTTTCTCCTCCTGCGACCCGGGCCGCCTCTCGCTGCCCACGATCATGGACCCGGTCTACGGCTACCAGGTCACCAACGTCGAGGCCTCCATGTCCTCGCCGTCCTCGCTGCTGCACTGGACGCGCCGGATGATCGAGATCCGCAAGCAGAACCCGGCGTTCGGCCTCGGTTCGTACACCGAACTGCCGTCCTCGAACCCGGCGGTGCTCGCGTTCCTGCGCGAGTACAAGGACGACCTGGTCCTGTGCGTGCACAACTTCTCCCGCTTCGCCCAGCCCACGGAGCTGGACCTCCAGGCCTTCGACGGCCGCCACCCGGTGGAGCTGATCGGCGGGGTGCGGTTCCCGGCCATCGGTGAGCTGCCGTACCTGCTGACCCTGGCGGGCCACGGCTTCTACTGGTTCCGGCTGCGCAGGGACTGACCCCGCGTGCGCGGGGCGGGAGAGCGGCGGTTCTCACCGGTTTCCCGCCCCGCGCGCCGGGAACTCTCCTCGCGTACCCGGCACGTCCCCATCTCTGGACAGCACTCCGCTCCCGGGGGTCCGCTCGCACCGCCCGACGCGTCCCCGGGGAAAGGACGCGACGTCATGTCGGAAACCGCAGCCCGGCCCACCGCTTCGCCGCAGGGCCACTCCGAGCTGCTCCTGTCCCTCGGCCCGCTGCTGCGGGAGTGGCTGCCGCGCCAGCGGTGGTTCGCGGGGAAGGGCCGCCCGGTCACCGATCTCACCCTCGAATCCGTCACCGAACTCCAGTCGGACGCAGCTCTGTTGCACCTGCTGGTCCGGGCCCACCAGCCCCCGGCCGACGAGGGCCCCGGCGACTGCTACCAGCTCCTCGTCGGCACCAGCGACGCGGTGGCGCCCCAGCTCGCGCCCGCCGTGATCGGCCACATCGCGCACGGCGCCCTCGCCGGGCGCACCGCCTACGACGCCCTGCACGACCCCCGCCAGGCCGGGGTCCTGCTGGAGCGCCTGCGCATACCCGGCTCCCTCGGCGACCTGCGCTTCCAGCGCCGCGCCGAGAGCCGGATCGCCGGCGACCTGGCACCCCGCCCGCTCCTGGCCGAACAGTCCAACTCCTCGGTCGTGTACGGCGACGAGCTGATCGCCAAGGTCTTCCGCCGGGTCCTGCCCGGCACCAACCCCGACCTCGAACTCCCCCTCGCCCTGGCCCGCGAGGGCTGCGACCGGGTGCCGGCCCCCCTCGCCTGGTACGAGACGGCCGACGGCGAGACCACCCTCGGCCTGCTCCAGCCCTACCTCGCGGGCGCGGCCGACGGCTGGGACCTGGCCCTCGAACACCTCATCAAGCAGGTGGACTTCACCGCGGCCGCCCGCGAGCTGGGCCGCGCCACCGCCGAGGTGCACACCGCCCTCGCCCGCGCCCTGCCCACCGTCACCTACAGCCGCGTCCAGGTCGAGCAGCTGGCGGCGACGATGACCCGCCGCCTGGAGACGACGGCCCAGCAGGTCCCCGCGCTGCTGCCCTACGTGCCGGGCCTGCGCACCACGTTCGAGGCGCTCGCCGACCTGGCGGGCGAGGGGCTCAGCTGGCAGGCCCAGCGCGTCCACGGCGATCTGCACCTGGGCCAGTGCCTGCGCGACCCGTCCGGCTTCTGGCGCCTGATCGACTTCGAGGGCGAGCCGTCCCGGCCCCTCGCCGAGCGCCGGATGCCGCACCCGCCGCACCGCGACATCGCCGGCATGCTCCGCTCCTTCGACTACGCGGCCCGCTCGCACCGCCCGTGGTCGCCGCAGTGGTCCGACGCCTGCCGCTCCGCGTACTGCGTGGGCTACGCGGCCGCCTCCGGCTGGGACCCCCGTACCGACCCTGTCCTGCTGCGCGCGTACGAGACGGACAAGGCGGTCTACGAGGCCCTGTACGAAGCCCGGCACCGCCCCGACTGGCTCCCGGTCCCGCTGGCGGCCCTGGCGCGCCTCGCCGAGCTGCCCTGACCGGACGCGCCGGTCCCACCCCACCACGGCCCACCCCCACCGTCCCAGGAGGACCCACCGTGACCCGCCGCCCCACCCGCACACCGCGCCCGGCGCCGGGGAGCAGCCCCGCCCCGGCGGCGAGCCCCCAAGCGGCCCCCGCCACCCCCGCCGTACCCGAGCAGCGTGCGCCCGCGACGGCGGACGCCCCGGTGCCGCAGAGCGACCGGGACCGGCTCCTGTCGGGCACCCACCACGACCCGCACGCCGTCCTCGGCGCGCACCCCGCCGGCGACGGCATCGCCTTCCGCGCCTGGCGCCCGCACGCCCGCGCGGTCGCCGTCACCACGCCGGAGGGGCTGCGCGCGGAGCTGCACGACGACGGCGACGGCTTCTTCTCCGCGCTGCTGCACCCCGCCGCGCCCCCGTCCGCGTACGAGCTGGACATCACCTACGCGGACACGCGCCAGCGCGTCGCCGACGCGTACTCCCTGGCCCCCGCCGTCGGCGAGCTCGACCTGCACCTCATCGGGGAGGGCCGGCACGAACAGCTGTGGACGGCGCTCGGCGCCCGCCCGATGGAGCACCAGGGCATCCAGGGCACCCGTTTCACGGTCTGGGCGCCGAACGCCCGGGGCGTCCGCGTCGTCGGCACCTTCAACTTCTGGGACGGCGCCGCGCACAGCATGCGCTCCCTCGGCTCCTCCGGCATCTGGGAGCTGTTCGTCCCGGACATCGGCGACGGCGAGCTGTACAAGTACGAGATCACCCGCCCGGACGGCAGCAAGACGCAGCGCGCCGACCCGCTCGCCACCCGCACCGAGACACCCCCGGCGAACTCGTCGGTCATCCACACCTCCCGGCACACCTGGCACGACGAGGCCTGGCTGCGCACCCGCGGCGAGCGCCCCGCCCACGAAGCGCCCTTCTCCGTCTACGAACTCCACCTCCCGTCGTGGCGCCCCGGCCTCACCTACCGCCAGCTCGCCGACGAACTCCCGGCCTACATAGCCGACCTGGGCTTCACGCACGTCGAGCTGATGCCGGTCGCCGAGCACCCCTTCGGCGGCTCCTGGGGCTACCAGGTCACCGGCTTCTACGCACCCACGGCCCGGCTCGGCACCCCGGACGACTTCAAGTACCTCGTCGACGCCCTGCACCAGGCGGGCATCGGTGTCCTCATGGACTGGGTCCCGGCCCATTTCCCGCGCGACGACTGGGCGCTGGCCGAGTTCGACGGCCGCCCCCTGTACGAGCACGAGGACCCGCGGCGCTCGGCGCACCCGGACTGGGGCACCCTGGAGTTCGACTACGGCCGCAGGGAGGTCCGCAACTTCCTGGTGGCGAACGCCCTGTACTGGTGCGAGGAGTTCCACATCGACGGCCTGCGCGTGGACGCCGTCGCCTCCATGCTCTACCTCGACTACTCGCGCGAGGACGGAGAGTGGGTCCCGAACGAGTTCGGCGGCCGCGAGAACCTGGACGCCGTCTCCTTCCTCCAGGAGATGAACGCCACGCTGTACCGGCGCGTGCCCGGCGTCGTCACCATCGCCGAGGAGTCCACCGCCTGGGACGGCGTGACCCGGGCGACCCACCACGTCGGGCCGGGCGGCTTCGGCGGCCTCGGCTTCGGCCTGAAGTGGAACATGGGCTGGATGCACGACTCGCTGGACTACCTGGCGCACGAGCCGGTGTACCGCACGTTCCACCACAACGAGATGACGTTCTCGATGGTGTACGCCTACAGCGAGAACTACGTCCTGCCGATCTCCCACGACGAGGTCGTCCACGGCAAGAAGTCGCTGGTGTCGAAGATGCCGGGCGACTGGTGGCAGCAGCGCGCCACGCACCGCGCCTACCTGGGCTTCATGTGGGCCCACCCCGGCAAGCAACTCCTGTTCATGGGCCAGGAGTTCGCGCAGGGCGCCGAGTGGTCCGAGGCGCGCGGACCGGACTGGTGGCTGCTCGACCCGGCCTACGAAGCCGCACCCGACCACCGCGGTGTCCGCGACCTCACCCGCGACCTGAACGCCGTCTACCGCGACGTGCCCGCGCTGTGGGAGCGCGACACGGACCCGGCGGGCTTCTCCTGGGTGGTCGGTGACGCGGCGCAGGACAACGTCTTCGCGTTCCTGCGCCACGCCGCCGACGGCACCCCGCTGCTCGCCGTCTCGAACTTCTCGCCGGTCGTGCGCCACGAGTACCGCCTCGGCGTCCCCGCCTCCGTCCCCGCCTGGCACGAGGTCCTGAACACGGACGCGGCCCGCTACGGCGGCGGGGGCGTCGCCAACCCCGACCCCGTGAAACCGGACGACGTGGCCGCCCACGGCCGCTCGGCGAGCGTCCGCCTGACCCTGCCACCGCTGGCGACGATCTGGCTGAAGCCGTAGCCCTCGGCCGCCCCGGAAGTTTCGGAAGCTGCGCAAGCACCGCCGCCCCAGGGGCGCGGGGAACGGCGCGATCAGCCACGACGGCGCGGCAGGGGGTCCCACTCGACCACCCACGACGGCGCAGTCCCCGCGCCCCCAGGGGCGCGGGGCTCTGCCGATGAGCCGCTCCGCGGCGGGGCACGCCCAGCCACGACGGCGCACAGCCCGGCTGTCGACCTCAGCCCACCACGTCGAGCCCCTGGAGCGCCGAGGGCAGCTCCCCCGCATGCACGACCCCCAGGGACTGAGTCGCCCTGGTCAACGCCACATACAGATCGCTGAGCCCGAACTCCCCGGGCTCGACGACGATGACCCGGTCGAACTCCAGCCCCTTCGCCTGGCGCGGATCGAGCAGGACCAGATGCCGCGTGAGGTCCGGCTCGGCCCCGGCCACCACACCCGGCAGGACCGCGGCCAGCACCGCGAGCATCCCGCGCGGCGCGATCACCGCGAGCCGCCCCTCCTCCGGGGTCTCGGCCGCCGCGATCTCCGCGACGACCCGCGCGACCTCGCCGGGGCCGTCCGGCACGGCCCGGCGCCAGGGCCGTACCCCCGTGGAGCGCACCGAGGACGGCGGCCGGTGGTCCGGGTGCTCGGCGCGCAGCACCTCCGCCGCCACGTCCATGATCTCGGACGGCGTCCGGTAGTTGACCCCGAGCCGGGTGTGCTCGAAGCGGTCCTCGACGTAGGGCCGCAGGATCTCGTCCCAGGCCCCGACCCCGGCCTCCTCGGCCGTCTGCGCCGGGTCTCCGACCAGGGTCATCGAGCGGGTCGGCGAGCGCCGCATGAGCAGCCGCCACGCCATCGGCGACAGCTCCTGCGCCTCGTCGACGATGATGTGCCCGAACGCCCAGGTCCGGTCGGCCGCGGCCCGCTCGGCGGCGCTGCGGTGGTCCTCCTCCTCGTACCAGTCGGCGACCCGGTCCGCGTCCACGATGTCGTGCGCGGCCAGCACCTCCGACTCGTCCTCGTCCTCGAACTCGTACGTCTCCGAGCCGCGGGAGAGGTCGAGGACGCCCTGCGCGTACGCGATCCGCTCCTGCCGCGCCGCCTCGGCCGCGGCCCGCTCCGCGGCGTCGTCGTGCCCGATCAGCTCCGCCGCCTCGTCGAGCAGCGGCACGTCCGCGGGGGTCCAGTCGGCCGGGCCGGTGACCGGCCTGCGCACGGCCGCCGCGTCCTCCTCGGCCAGCCGCGCCGGGTCCGCGAGGAAGTCGGCGACGACCTGCTCCGCGGTGAGCACCGGCCACAGCTCCTCGATCGCGGCGTGCACCTCGGCGCTGGCCGCCACCCCCTTGCCGAGCTGGGCGAGGTCGTCGGGGCCGAGGAAGTTCGGCCCGCCGTAGGGGTCGGCGCCGATCCGCTCCGCGAGCTGCTGGGTGAGCGCGTCCAGGATCCGGAACGCGAAGTGCGGCCGGGCCAGGTTGTGCGGCAGCCGGGTGTCACGGGCCGCCTGCCGCGCTTCGTAGGCGATCTCCCAGTCCAGGATCAGGTCGCCGTCGTCGTGCCGGATGATCACGGGCGAGCCGGGCTCGGGGAGCTGCTGGCGGTCCTGGACGGTGAGGGCGAGCGCCTCGGCCATCCGCGCCGCGCCCTTGACGGCCGCGGCCCGGGGCGGGTCGACCGCGGTCGCGTGCACCCCGGGGAACAGCTCGCCGACGGTCGCAAGGAGCACGCCGGTCTCGCCGAGCGCGGGCAGCACCTCGGAGATGTAGGAGAGGAACGCCGGGTTCGGGCCGACGATCAGCACCGCCCGCTTGGCGAGCAGCTCCCGGTGCTCGTAGAGCAGGAACGCGGCGCGGTGCAGCGCCACCGCCGTCTTGCCGGTGCCCGGGCCGCCCTCCACGACGAGGACGCCGCGGTGGTCGTGGCGGATGATCCGGTCCTGCTCCGCCTGGATCGTCTGCACGATGTCGCCCATGCGGCCGGTGCGCGCCAAGTTCAGGGCGGCGAGCAGCACGGCGTCGCCGCTGGGGTCCTCGAAGCCGGTGCGCTCGTCGTCGCCGAGGTCGAGGATCTCGTCGTGGAGTTCGGTGACCGTGCGGCCTTCGGTGGTGAGGTGCCTGCGCCGGCGCAGGCCCATCGGCCGGTGGCCCGTCGCGAGATAGAAAGGCCGGGCCACCGGGGCGCGCCAGTCGATGAGAATCGGCGTGTGTCCGGTGTCGTCCTCGCGAATTCCGATGCGGCCGATGTGGTGGGTCACGCCGTCGCTGAGATCGATCCGGCCGAAGCAGAGCGAACCGTCCACCGCATTCAGTGCGGCGAGCAGTCCTGAGCGCTCCACCACCAGCAGGTCCCGCTCCAGCCTGGCCTGCTGACCGGTGCCGACGGGGGTCAGGGCCTGGGTGACCGAGTCCGCGGCGGCGCCGCGCAGCGCGTCGACGCGCGCGTAGAGCCGGTCGATGAATTCCTGTTCCTTTTGCAGTTCTTTCTGCGATGCGGCGGATTCCCGGCTTGACAAAACTGCTCCCTGCCCGGTACGGTGTGTTTATTGGCCCCCGGTGAGGGGCCTTTTCTGTGGGCACACAGAAACACCGAATATACCCCGGGCAGGGGTGCATTCCAACCGCGGCTTTTCCTCGGCAGGTCTCCGCTCGGAGAGTTCTCCGCTCAGAGGGCCTCGGCCAACTCCTGGAGCAGTCGGCGCTTGGGCCTGGCGCCCACCCGCGACCAGACCGGCTCGCCGTCCTTGAAGACCATCAGCGTCGGCATCGACAGCACGCCGTACGCCGCCGCCGTCTCCGGGTTGGCGTCCACGTCGAGGGCGACGACATCGAGCCGCTCCCGCTCCTCCTGTGCGATGGACCGCAGCACCGGCGCCAGCTGCCGGCACGGCCCGCACCACGCGGCCGTGAACTCCACCAGTACCGGCCGCTCGGACCTCAGCACCTGCGCACCGAAGTCCGCGTCCGTGACATCCCGCATGATCACTCCTCCTCCTGTCGTGGGCCGAGTTCGCAGCGCGGCGCCGGCTCCTGTGCGGCCAGCGCCACGACCGCCTGTTCGGCGCGCTCCAGCTGCGCCCCGACCTTGGCCCGCACCGCGGTCAACTCGTCGATCAGCGCGTCCAGTTCGGAGAGCTTGCTGCGGTACACGGCCAGTGAGGCCGGGCAGGAGTCCCCCTCCGGGTGCCCCGCGCGCAGGCACTCCACGAAGGGCCGGGTCTCCTCCAGGTCGAAGCCGAAGTCCTGGAGCGTGCGGATCTGCCGCAGGGCTCGCAGATCCGCCTCGTCGTAGGTCCGGTACCCGTTGCCACCGCGCCGCGCGGGCAGCAGCCCGCGCGACTCGTAGTACCTGAGCGTCCGCGTGGTCGTGCCGGCGCGGTCCGCGAGCTCTCCGATGCGCATGTCCTCGACGGTAGACCTTTCCCCTGACGTCAAGGCCAGCGCTCACCGCACGAAAAGGGCGGCGGGCGGCGCCTCAGAACGTCACGTCGGCCGTGTCCACCACCTCCGCGGTGCGCCCCGGCCCGCCGTGCGTGTTCCAGTAGAGATTGGTGTGCGCGATGACCAGCTCCGGGGCCGGCGCGCCGTAGGCGGTGAGGTCCTCCGTGGTGTGCGCGTCGCCGACGAGCGTCACGTCGTACCCGCGCGCGAAGCCGCCGTGGATCGTGGACCGGATGCAGACGTCGGTCTGGGCGCCGGTGACGACGAGCCGGCCGACGCCGCGCTCGGCGAGCACCGCCTCCAGGTCGGTGGCCTCGAAGGAGTCGCCGTACTTCTTGTGCACGACGGGCTCCCCCGCGCGGCGCACCAGTTCGGGCACGTAACACCAGGACTCCGTGCCCTCCTTGAGGCCGTCGTCCGCGTGCTGCACCCAGACGACGGGCACCTCCTCGGCGCGGGCGCGCTCGACGAGGGCGGCGATGCGCGCGACGACCTCGTCACGGCGCACGGCCTGCTCCACCACCCCGTTCTGTACGTCGATGACGAGCAGGGCGGTGCGGGGCCGGTCGGGCAGAACGGTCATGGGCGGGCCTCCTGGACGAGAGCGTCACGGACTGCCGTCACCGTAGTCCGCGCCACTGACACCACCCCTCGCCACGGACACCGGGGCCCGCCCACCGCGATCAGCCCTTCTGGTCGGCGAGTTCCTCGCCGGCGTGCTCCGGCTCCTCGTCCTGTCCGCCCTCGGGCTCGGCGGCCGCCCGGCTCTTGCGGGGCAGCAGCACCGCCACCAGCACCGTGCCGACGCCGAGGATCACGGCGCCGACGACGCTGGTGTGCGCCACCGCGTCGGCGAAGGAGGAGCCCACCGCATCGGTCATCTGCCGGGCTCCGGAGGCGAGTTGTGTCGCCTGCTCCTTGAGCCGCGCCGCCTGCTGCGGATCGGTGGTACCGGCCGCCTGTTCGGCGAGCTTGTGGGCCTGGGCGCCGATCCGCTGCGCCACCGCGTACCCCGCGCCGACCGAGTCCTGCGCCGTGGAGAGCGCGCCACCGGGCAGCTTGGTGCCCGATGCGGCGTCGGAGAGGTGCGAGGAGTACGAACCGGCGAGCACCGAACCGAGGATGGCGATGCCGAGGGAGCCGCCCAGTTCGAGGGAGGTGTCGTTGACGGCGCCGCCGACCCCCAGCTCGGACTCCGGGAAGGCGCCCATGATCGCGTCCGTGCACGGGGAGAGCGCCAGGCCGATGGCCAGACCGAGGATGACCAGGGGCAGTACGAAGTCGCCGTACCCGGAGGCCGCGTCCACCCGGGTCAGCAGGGCGAGCGCCGCCGTGCCGCCGACCATGCCGGCCGTCACCGTGATCTTCATGCCGATGCGGGGCGTGAGGTAGCCGGTGAGCGCAGAGCCGACGAAGACCGCGCCGGCCAGCGGCAGCATCCGTACGCCGGTCTCCCAGGCGTCGTAGCCGAGGACGAACTGGAGGTGCTGCGTGAGGTAGTAGAAGGCGCCGAAGACGGCCAGGAAGAAGAGGGCGACGGCCAGGTTCGATCCGGCGAAGCGGCGGTCGGCGAACCGGCGCACGTCGAGCACCGGGCGCGGGTGGCGCAGCTCCCACAGCACGAAGGCGACCAGCGCGACACCGGCCACCACCGCGGCCGTGACGGCCTTGGCGCCCCAGCCGAAGTGCGGTCCCTCGATGATCATGTACACCAGCGCGCCGACCCAGACGACGGAGAGCAGTCCGCCGACGTAGTCGATCCGGCTGTGGTGACCGGCCTTGGACGGCGGTACGAGGACCAGCGCGCCGACGATCGCGACGGCGGCGACGGGCACGTTGATCAGGAAGGTGGACGCCCAGCCGTGGTCGCGCAGCAGCGCGCCGGCCACCAGCGGGCCCGCGGCGATGGCGAGTCCGGCCGTCGCCGTCCACAGCACGATGGCCTTGGCGCGCTCGGCGCGCGGGAAGGTGGCCGCGAGCAGCGACAGGGTGGCCGGCATGATCATCGCGGCGCCCACGCCCATCACGGCGCGGGCGGCGATGACACCGGTCGAGCTGGAGACGAGCGACCCGGTGACGGCGCCGGCACCGAAGACGACGAGGCCGAGGATCAGGGCCCCGCGCCGGCTGTACTTGTCGCCGATCGCGCCGAGCAGCAGCATCAGCGCCGCGTACGGCACGGTGTAGCCGTCGATGACCCACTGGAGGTCGGCACTGGACAGGCCCAGGTCCTGGGTCATGTCGGGTGCGGCCACCGTCAGGGCGGTGTTGGCCATCACGATGATCAGCAGGCTCAGGCAGAGCACGAGCAGCGCCCACCAGCGGCGGGCGTACGGCCGGTCCATCGTGGCGACCGGCTCGTTGATGACGAGGCGCATGACGCGGAGCCCCTCCCGGGAGAACAGACGAGAAACAGACAGAGCCTGCTTGTGTGGACGAGTCTGCTTGCACAGCGCTGTGCAATTACACACTGATGCGCAATCTAAGGCATTGCACATCAGTGTGCAAAGTCGCAGCACGCAGGGGCTGTCCGACGGCCGCCGGGGGCGTGCACAATGAACGGCGTGACTTCCGTACGGGCCGACGCCAACCGCCGCCGCATCCTCGACGTCGCCCTCGCCGAGCTGCTGCGGGACCCCGAGGCGTCCATGGACCAGATCGCGCGCGCCGCGGGCGTCGTCCGCCGCACGGTCTACGGCCACTTCCCGAGCAGGGACGCGCTGGTGGGGGCGCTGGTGGACGACGCGGCCCAGGCGGTCGCCGAGGCCCACCGGGCCGGCCGGGCGGGAATCACCGATCCGGCCCGGGCGGTGGCCCGTTCGATCCTGGCCATCTGGCCGATCGCGGACCGCTACCGGCTCCTGGTCCATCTCGCGCAGCGCAGCGTCACGATGGAGGGCATCAGGGCACGGCTCACGCCGGTGCGCGAGTCCTGCACCGAGCTGGTCCGGTGGGGCCTGGAGCAGGGCCAGTTCACTTCGCCGCTACCGGCGGAAGCCCTGGCCTATGTGCATGAACAAGTGCTGTTCGGTCTGATGGAGGCCGTCAACGACGGAGTCGTCCCGGCCGCGGACGCCGGCCGCGCGGCGGTCGTCGCGGTGCTCTCCTCCGCGGGGTTTCCGCCCGCGGAGGCCGAGCGCCTGGCGACGACGGCCTGACGCGGCCGCGCCCCGAGGGCGCTTCTCCCGTCAGGCGCGGTCGTGGAGCGTGACCTGGTAGCCGTCGGGGTCGGCGAAGGTGAAGGTCCGGCCGAAGGGGCCGTCGACAGGCGCGGAGACGATCGGGTGGCCGTCGGCGGCGAGCGCGTCGTGCACGGCCTGGACGTCGGTGGCGTGGAGCCAGATCGCGACGCCGATGCCGGGCTGGGCGACGGAGGCGAGATCCGTGCCGGGCAGGAGGTCGCGCAGGGCGAAGGCGATCGGCTTCGTCTCGAAGACCACCGCGTGCGGCGGCCCGGCCGGTGAGCGGACGAGACCGAGGTAGCGCTCGTAGAACGCCTGCGACACGTCGAGGTCGCGCACTTGAAGCGAGAGGAAATCGGGGCCGGTGGCGGGCATGGTGATGCTCCTTCTCTCCATGTCAGATTCCTGACACGAGCCACGGTATGTCAGAATACTGACATGAGTCAAAGCGGTGACGGCATCGACCTGGACAGCTCCCTGGGCTACCTGCTGAAGGAGGCTTCGAGCGCGCTGCGCGTGGCCATGGAGGAGGTGCTGCGGCCCCTCGGGATGACCGTGACGCACTACTCCTGCCTCGAACTGCTGGCGCAGCGGCCGGGATTGTCCAACTCCGAGCTGGCGCGTGGCGCGTTCGTGACGCGGCAGTCGATGAATGTGCTGTTGCAGGCGCTGGAGCGGGACGGCTCGGTGACCAGGCCGGCGGAGGCGGCCGTCGGGAAGGTGCTGCCCGCGCGGCTGACGCCCCGCGGCAGGGAGAGCCTGGAACAGGCCACGGCGGCGGTCCGCTCCGTCGAGGTACGCATGCTGGCCGGCCTCACCGAGTCCGAGCAGGCGGACGCGCTGCGTATTCTGCGGAGCATGGTCCGTTCCCTGCGCGGCACCGATGGCAAGGCTGGAAAGATATAGCGCCCCAAACGCAGAAAACCCCCGTCCGGTATCCCCGGACGGGGGTTTTCTCAACAATAGTTCGGCGGCGTCCTACTCTCCCACAGGGTCCCCCCTGCAGTACCATCGGCGCTATGAGGCTTAGCTTCCGGGTTCGGAATGTAACCGGGC
>NZ_JBEXOS010000116.1:0-12553 GCF_040611655.1 Streptomyces sp. NPDC006552 | reverse complement strand
CTCCCTCTTTTTTTAGTCCACGCTCCTCTCACTCATCACCACCCACAACCACTCCACCCCGCCCCCCCCCCCACCCCCCCCCCCCCCCCCCCCCGCTTCTCTCTGTCCGGAGCCGGTGGCTATCGGCGGGCCCGGCCGCGGCCTGGCGGGAGCGCGGGCGGCAGCGCCCGGGCGGCGGGGAGCGCCGAAGCGTCCTCCTCCAGCCGCAGGGCCAGCGCGGGACAGCGCCGTACCGCCCGCACCGCGTTCGCCTCCGAGTAGCGCGGCACCGCCGCGTCCGCGACCGCCGGAAAACCGTCCGGGCCCAGCTGGATCAGCTCCGGCACGATGTCCGCGCACAGCCCGTGGCCCCGGCAGAGCGTCCAGTCGACGGCGAGCCGCCTGCCGCTGGGGGCCGCGCTCGCCGGCGGGGCCGTGTGCAGTGGCAGCACCCCGCGCACCGGGCGGCCGCACCCGGCGCCGAGGACGTGCGCGGCCAGGTCGTCGGTGAACGCGGAGACCGTCGACTCGATGAACGCCGCCGAACCGTCCGGATGCTTGCAGGCCCCGCGCCGCTTCACCGCGCGGGTGACCTCGCGCAGCGCCTCCAGGGCGGTGGGCCCGCCGCCGTTCAGGACGTCCTCCAGGCCGCGCGCGGCGGCGGGCAGCCCTAGGTAGCAGGGCCCGCACTGGCCCGCGCTCTCCGCGGCCAGCCACTGCGCCACCTTCAGGGCCTCGCCGAGCGCGCACGTCTCCGGGCCGATCGGCAGGATCGCGCCCGCGCCCAGAGCGCCGCCGCTCGCCTCCAAGGAGGCGCGGGAGACGATGGCGTCCTGCGCGCCGGCCCCGTCCAGCCACTTGCCGTGGTAGCCGCCCGTCAGGACGCCCTGAGGGAGCGGGGGAGCGCCCGCGAGCTGAAGGACGTAGCGCAGGGGGACGCCGGAGGGCACCTCCAGGACCATGGGGCGCGTGACGGCGCCGGAGAGCGTCAGCAGGAGCGTGCCGGGCTCGTCGTGCAGGCCGGTGCGGCCGTAGCGCTCCGGGCCCGTCCGGGCGGCGACGGCGAGCTGGGCGAACGTCTCCGCGTTCGACAGGAGCGTCGGGGCGCCGCCCACCCCGGAGTCGGAGGCGCGCACCTTGCGGCCCGGCGGCATCGGCGGGCCGCCGTCGGCCGAGCGGATCAGGGCGGAGGACTCGCCGGTGACCATCCGCGCCGGATTGCGCTGCACGCGCGCGCGAAGCCGCGCGTTGCGCCGGTCGGTCAGGCCGCGCTCGGCGAGGGCCGCCCGCATCGAGGCCTCCGTGGAGTCACGGGTCACGCCCACGACGAGCGTGCGTGCGCCGAGCGCCTCGGCGACCAACAGGGCGCCGTCCAGGATCAGATGGGGCGCCCGGTTGATCAGCACGGTGTCCTTGCGGCAGGCGGGTTCGTCCTCGCTGCCGTTGACGACGACCACGGGGCGCACGCCGCGCCGGATCGCCGACTCGGCGACCGCGCGCAACTTCTTGGCGAAGGGGAATCCGGCGCCGCCCCGGCCGCGCAGCGACACCGCCTGTGCCAGCTGGGCGAGCGCTTCGCCCGCCATCGGCTTCAGCGGGCCGTGGACCTTGAGGTGCATGTCGAGATCGAGCCGGTCCACCAGGTCGAACCCCGACGTGAGCTGGGGGAGGCCGACGACGCGGACCTCGGGGACGTCGGGCAGCGCCGTGTTCACTGCGTGCCTCCGTAGGGAGTGGTCCAGGGTTCACCGGAGGCAGGGGCCTGGAAAGGGCCGGACAGCGGATCGGTGGGCGCATCGGCGGCCGGATACGGGTCGCCGTGCCGCTCCTCGACGGAGCCGCCGCTGCCGTATGCGGAGCCGCCACTCCCGTATGCGGTGTCGAACGCGGGGACGCCTCCGTAAGGCGTATCGTAGGACGGTTCGTGCGGCTGGTCGTACATCCGGTCGTATCTCTGGTGGTACGAGGGGCGGGGGGCCTCGGCCGGGGGTGGTGGGGACGGTGCGGGCCAGCGCTGGGCGGGCACGGGCTCGCTGCGCTGCCCGTAGGCGGGCGGCCGGGGTCGCGCGGAGGCGCGGGCCGCGCCGGGCGGGGGCGTGGCGACGGCCCGGTAGGCGGCGGCGAAGCCGACCCCCGCGGGCGCGGACGCGGGGCGGGGCGGGGTCTCGGCGGCGGGCGGCGGCTGTTCGGCGCCGTCCCGCAGGGCCCCGCGGGGCATGCGGGGACCCGGGTCAAGGAAGGCGAGGACGCGCGCGGCGACCCTGCGCTTGACGGTGCGCGGCGCCGCCCGCAGGCCCACCGCCCCGGCGACCGCGACCAGGCAGAGGCAGTACAGGACGACGACGTACGTCTTGGGCGCCCGCCCCGCATACAGGCCGTGCATCAGCGCCAGGCACCACGCGGGGTAGGCGAGCATGTGGGTGGCACGCCACCGCGCGGCGAGTCCGGCGGGGGAGGCCATGGCGCTGCGGAGCGCGCCGGTGATGCCGGTGGCCACCATGAGGAGGCCGGCGAGCACGCCGATGCCGATCAGGCCGCCGCTGCCCGCGACGCCGAGCCCGAAGGGGAGCAGCGCCCCGATGAGTGTCACGTGCGCCAGTGCCACCTTCACGCTGACGTGCAGCAGCAGGAAGCCCAGGGAGGCGATCGCGGTGGCCCGGTGGACGCCCTGGGAGAGCAGCCGCTGCCGGGAGGTCAGGAACAGGCGGTCCGAGGCGACCAGGCCCCACACGACGGACGCCGTGAGGGAGACCAGTGACAGCACCCCGGCGGTGAAGTCGACCGCGGCCCGGAAGGCGTCGCTCCCTGTGACCACGGCCACGGGTATGAGCAGCAGGACCGCCGCGCTCAGGACCCCCGTTCTCGCGCGGCGGCTCGTCCCGATGGTGAGCGAACTCCGTTTCAGATGCGGGGAGTTCAGGTGATGAGGAGTGCGAGGGTGCATGGGGGCGACTCCGAATGGTTCGGCACGGTGGACCCACAGGCCCGCACTCTAGGTCGCCGGATACCAGCCAGTACCAGGTTTGAGTTATCTCGCCGTTATCTTGCGGTGGTCCGCCAGAGCTGTTGCCCCGATAGCGGGCGGTACGCGGAGTAACCATTGGCCATGGCTCGGGCCGCAGGAAGCCCGTCGCGGCCCGCGCGGGGGCTGCGGTACCCTGACGCCATGCGTGCCGTACGCCTTCTGCTTAGTGAGCCGCGCTGATCTGTCCCGACCCGCCTTTGCGCGTGTGGTCGGAATCGGCGCGGCGTCCCCTCCTGTGCGAGGGGCTTTTTCATTTCCGGGCACGGGCCGCCGGCAGAGACGATCGATGGAGCTTTGAGGATCATGAGCGAGACGAATACCGCCGCCGCTACCGAGGCGGCGGTCGCACCGCACCGCTACACGGCGACCATGGCCGCCGACATCGAGGCACGCTGGCAGGACTTCTGGGACGCGCAGGGCACGTACGAGGCGCCCAACCCGAGCGGGGAGCTGGCGGGCGACCCGGAGCTCGCCGCCCGGCCGAAGAAGTTCGTCATGGACATGTTCCCGTACCCCTCGGGCGCCGGCCTGCACGTCGGTCACCCGCTGGGCTACATCGCCACGGACGTCTTCGCGCGCTTCCAGCGCATGACCGGGCACAACGTGCTGCACACCCTGGGCTTCGACGCGTTCGGCCTGCCGGCCGAGCAGTACGCCGTGCAGACGGGCACCCACCCGCGCGCGTCGACCGAGGCCAACATGGAGAACATGAAGGCGCAGCTGCGCCGGCTCGGCCTGGGCCACGACAAGCGCCGGTCGTTCGCCACGATCGACCCGGAGTACTACAAGTGGACGCAGTGGATCTTCCTGCAGATCTTCAACTCCTGGTACGACGACGACCTGGGCAAGGCCCGCCCGATCGCCGAACTGGTCAAGCAGTTCGAGAACGGTGAGCGCGCCGTCGAGGGCGGCCGCCCCTGGGCCGAGCTGAGCAAGCCGGAGCAGGCCGACGTCCTGAGCCGCTACCGCCTGGCGTACGCCTCCGACGCGCCCGTCAACTGGGCGCCGGGCCTGGGCACCGTGCTGGCCAACGAGGAGGTCACCGCGGACGGCCGCTCCGAGCGCGGCAACTTCCCCGTCTTCAAGGCGAAGCTGCGCCAGTGGAACATGCGCATCACCGCCTACGCCGACCGCCTGCTGGACGACCTGGACGGCCTGGACTGGCCCGAGGCGATCAAGCTGCAGCAGCGCAACTGGATCGGCCGCTCCGTGGGCGCCCGCATCGACTTCGCGGTTCCGACCGGCTCCGGTGACGGCACCGAGGCGATCACCGTCTTCTCGACCCGCCAGGACACCCTGTTCGGCGCCACCTACATGGTGCTGGCGCCCGAGCACGACCTGGTCGACCGGATCGTCCCGGCCGCCTGGCCCGAGGACACCCACGTCGTGTGGACGGGCGGCCACGCGACGCCCGCCGAGGCCGTCGCCGCCTACCGCAAGCAGGCCGCTGCCAAGTCGGACGTCGAGCGCCAGGCCGAGGCGAAGGACAAGACCGGCGTCTTCACCGGCACGTACGCGATCAACCCGGTCAGCGGCGAGCAGGTCCCGGTCTTCATCGCCGACTACGTCCTGATGGGCTACGGCACCGGCGCGATCATGGCCGTCCCGGCGCACGACGCGCGTGACTTCGCCTTCGCGCGCGCCTTCGAGCTGCCGATGCGCTGCGTCGTGCAGCCCACCGACGACCGCGGCACGGACCCCACCACCTGGGACGACGCCTTCATCGCCGCCGACGCGCAGCTGACCAACTCCACCGGTGCGGACGTCACCCTGGACGGCCTGGGCGTCGCCGATGCCAAGGCGCGGATGACCGAGTGGCTGGAGCGCGAGGGCATCGGCCACGGCACCGTCAACTTCCGGCTGCGCGACTGGCTGTTCAGCCGGCAGCGCTACTGGGGCGAGCCCTTCCCGATCGTCTACGACGAGGACGGCGTCGCCCACGCGCTGCCCGAGTCGATGCTGCCGCTGGAGCTGCCCGAGGTCGAGGACTACAGCCCCCGCACGTTCGACCCGGACGACGCGGACACGCAGCCCGAGACGCCGCTGTCGCGCAACGACGAGTGGGTCCACGTCACCCTGGACCTGGGTGACGGCCGCGGCCCGCGGAAGTACCGCCGCGAGACCAACACCATGCCCAACTGGGCCGGTTCCTGCTGGTACGAGCTGCGCTACCTGGACCCGCACAACAGCGAGAAGCTGGTCGACCCCGAGGTCGAGCAGTACTGGATGGGCCCCCGCGAGGGGATGCCCACCGGCGGCGTCGACCTGTATGTGGGCGGCGCCGAGCACGCCGTGCTGCACCTGCTGTACGCCCGCTTCTGGTCGAAGGTGCTGTTCGACCTGGGCCACATCTCCTCGGCCGAGCCGTTCCACAAGCTGTTCAACCAGGGCATGATCCAGGCCTACGTCTACCGGGACGCGCGCGGGATCGCCGTTCCGGCCACCGAGGTGGAGGAGCGCGACGGCGCGTACTACTACCAGGGCGAGCAGGTCAGTCGCCTGCTGGGCAAGATGGGCAAGTCCCTGAAGAACGCGGTCACGCCGGACGAGATCTGCGCCGAGTACGGCGCGGACACGCTGCGCCTGTACGAGATGGCGATGGGCCCGCTGGACGTCTCGCGCCCCTGGGACACACGCGCGGTGGTCGGCCAGTTCCGCCTGCTGCAGCGCCTGTGGCGCAACATCGTCGACGAGACGACCGGTGAGGTCACCGTGGCGGACGTGGCCGAGGCGGAGATCGACCCGGCCACGCTGCGCGCCCTGCACAAGGCGATCGACGGCGTCCGCGGCGACCTGGAGGGCATGCGCTGCAACACCGCCATCGCCAAGGTCACCGAGCTGAACAACCACCTGGTCAAGACCTACGCCGGCAGCGCGCTGCCCCGGTCCGTCGCCGAGCGTCTGGTGCTGCTGGTCGCGCCGCTGGCCCCGCACGTCGCCGAGGAGCTGTGGCGCAAGCTGGGCCGCACCGACTCGGTCGTCCACCAGGACTTCCCGGTCGCCGACCCGGCTTACGTCGTCGACGAGGCCGTGACCTGCGTCGTCCAGATCAAGGGCAAGGTCAAGGCGCGCCTGGAGGTCTCCCCGTCGATCACGGACGAGGAGCTGGAGAAGGTGGCCCTGGCCGACGAGAAGGTCGTCGCGGCGCTGGACGGCGCCGGCATCCGCAAGGTGATCGTGCGGGCGCCGAAGCTGGTGAACATCGTGCCCGCGTAGCGCACTCGGGGTTGTTCCCTACGGGCAGGTTGGGGGTTCCGCCGGAACCCTCGGCCTGCCCGCTCCGTTTACGGTTAAGGAGCAGGACGACAGAGCGGGACGACGGGGCAGTCAAGGAATCGGAGGAGCGCCGTGGAAGCTGTGCTGGTGCTCGTGGCGCTGATCTTCATTCTGTTCCTGGCGCTCGGCGCGTACGCGACGGTGAAGGTGGTCGGCGCGGCCAAGCGTGGCGTGGACCGCACGGTCGGCCAGGCCCGGCGGGCGGTGGAGGACACCACTCTGCGGGCGAGGACCTTCGCGCAGCCCGGCGTGGCGAGCGAGCTGGCGCAGCTGCGGCTGAAGCTGCGCACCTCCATGCGGGCCACCCAGGACTCCCTGCACGCGCACGTGGCCGAGGACGCCTCCCTCCAGGAGTCCCTCGGCCTCTTCCAGCGCCTGAGCGCGCACGGACACGAGCTGGACGGCGAGCTGAAGCGGCTGGAGAGCGAGCCGGACAAGGCACACGTGCGCAGGCTGCTGCCGGAGATGAAGGCGCGGACGGAGCAGATCACGGCCTCCGCCGACGCGCTGCGGCACGCGGCGCGGGACCGGGCCGGCCGGTTCGCCGGTGACGATCTCGACTCGCTGAGCGCCCAGATCGACCTGGAGGCCGGCGCGCTGCGGCACTGGACGACGCAGGACACCGCCGCCCCGCACGCCGCCCCCCGGGCCTCCGGGCCGGGCACGGAGGGTACGAGCGCGGCGCAGGAGCCCGGACGGCCCGCGATCACCCCGCCCGGTGTACGGCCGGTCTATCCGTGGCAGAAGAAACCCCGGCCCGAGAGCACGACTTGATCCCCTGAGCCCGGCGGGGGCCCGGACTGCCGCCGGACAGCCCCGGCGGGTAACCTCCGGTGCATGTCCCGCCATGTCGCGATCGTCACCGATTCCACGGCCTACCTGCCGCAGCGGACGATGGAGGACCACACCATCACGGCGGTGCCGCTCACCGTGGTCCTGGGCGACCGGGCGCTGGAGGAGGGCACGGAGATCTCCGCCCGCTCGGTCGCGGAGGCGCTGCGCAAGCGGCGCTCGGTCACGACGTCGAGACCCAGCCCGGAACTGTTCGCGCAGACCTACCGCAAGGTCGCCGAGGCCGGCGCCACCGGCATCGTCTCGCTGCACCTGTCCGCCGAGTTCTCCGGGACGTACGACGCCGCGGTCCTGGCCGCCCGGCAGGCGCCGGTCCCCGTGCGCGTCGTGGACACCGGCATGGTGGCCATGGCCCTCGGCTTCTGTGCGCTCACCGCGGCGGAGGTGGTGGACGCCGGGGGCACCGCCGACGAGGCGGTGGCCGCGGCGGAGAAGCGGGCGGCGGGTACCTCCGCCTATTTCTACGTCGACACGCTGGACTATCTGCGCCGCGGGGGCCGGATCGGCGCCGCGCAGGCGTTGTTCGGCTCCGCGCTCGCCGTCAAGCCGCTGCTGCAACTGGACGGCGGCCGGATCGAGCTGAGGGAGAAGGTCCGTACGGCGTCCAAGGCGATCGCCCGGCTACAGGAGATCGTCGCCGAGCGCGCGGGCAGCGGGCAGGTGGACATCGCCGTGCATCACCTGGCGGCGCCCGAGCGGGCGGAGGCGTTGTCCGGCTGGCTGCGGGGGCATGTGCCGAACCTCGGGGAGCTGCATGTCAGCGAGGTCGGGGCGGTGATCGGGGCGCATACCGGGCCCGGGTTGGTGGGGGCGGTCGTGTCGCCTCGGGGGTGACGTAGTTGTCCACAACTGGTGGGTTCTCCCCGGGTATTGACCAAGATCCACCGGGATGTCGTGGAGTGCCTACCGTCTCGTGGCATGGCACTTCGATCACAGTCCGGAACAGCAAGGGCATCCAGCGGGCCGGGGCGCGGCCCCGCCTCCGACCGCCGCGCCAGGCACCGCTATGTCGTGCGACGGCGTACGCGACGCAGGCAGCTCGCGGCGGAGCGGACGCGGGTGCGAGCGGAGGCGCTGTTCGCGCCGCCAGTACCGCCGGTGGTGGGGTGGGGTGGTTCGGGGGCGGGGCCCTATGTGCAACCGGTGCGGGAGCCGCAGCCGGGGACGGTGCCGGATCCTGAGCCGGATCTGGGGTCGGGGCGGAAGTCGGTGTCGGAGGTGGATCCGGGGTCGGCGCGGAGGTGGGCGCCTGAGCCGGATCGGCGGCCGACGCCAGGGCCGGTGCCCGAACCGGGGCCGGGGTCGGTGCGGAAGCTGGTGCCTGAGCCGGATTTGGGGTCGGCGCGCGAGTCGGCGGTGGACGAGGTGGTCGCGGAGCCGGTTTCGGTGTGGCGGGAGCGGGCCGGGCTCGCGGTGCGGGACCGGTTGCCGGTGTGGGTGCAGACGCGGTGCGGGATCGAGCGGCGCGGCGCTCTGGCCCTGGTCGTCGTCCTCGGAGTGGCGGCGCTCTTCGCGGTGCAGCACTTCTGGACCGGGCGTACCCAGCCGGTGCGGGCGCCGGAGACCGTGCATGCCGCCGCGCCGGAGAGGGCCGAGCCGCCACGTGCCGCCGCTTCCCCGGCGGCAGCGGGGCCCGCGGCGTCGGGCGGCGCCGAGATCATCGTGGACGTCGGCGGAAAGGTACGCAGGCCCGGGGTGCAGCGGCTGCCCGCCGGGGCCCGGGTCGCGGACGCGCTCCGAGCGGCGGGCGGGGTCCGCCCCGGCACGGACACCGCCGGCCTCAACCGGGCGCGGCTCCTGACCGACGGCGAACAGGTCCTGGTCGGCGCACCGGCGGCGGCTCCGGCGGCTCCGGCAGCCCCGGTACCCGGCGGATCGGCGGCCGCCGCCGCTCCCGGGGCCCCGGTCACTCTCAGCACGGCCACGGTGGACCAGCTCGACACCCTGCCCGGCGTCGGGCCCGTGCTGGCCCAGCACATCATCGACTACCGCACGGAACACGGCGGCTTCCGCTCCGTCGACGAACTGCGCGAGGTCAACGGGATCGGCGACCGCCGCTTCGAGGACCTCCAGAACCTGGTGCGGCCGTGAGCGACACCGTGAGCGGCGTTTCCTCTCCGCGCCCCCTTTCCCCCGCGCTCCGGCGGCTCGGTGACGCGGACCCGCGGCGGGATGAGCCGCTGGACCTGCGGCTGGTGCCGCCCGCGCTGGCGGCCTGGTTGACGGCGGCGGTGACGTTGACGGCGCCGCCGGGCCGGGTGACCGCGGTGGTGGCGGTGTGCGCGCTCGCCGGGTTCGCGCTTCTGGTTGCGGGCCGCGCGGGCCGACGGCGACCGGGAAGAGCACGGACCGGCCCAAGGCGCCCGGCTCCTTCTTGGCGGGGCCCGTCCGGGGCCGTGCTGCTGCTCTGCGTCGCCGCGGCCGCGGCCTCCGCGGGGGCGCACGGAGCCGACCTGCGCCGGGGGCCGGTGCCCGGGCTCGCCGCCCAACATGACCGGGTGAGCGCAGACGTGGAGATCGCCTCCGATCCGCGGCTCACCCGGCCCCGGGTCATGGGGGACCACGCGGCGCCGCGCGCCGTGGTCGTCGAGGGAGAGATCGTGCGGGTGACGGCGCCGGACGGGACGGTGTCGCGGACCCGGGCGCCGGTTCTGATCATCGCCGCGGCGCGGGGCAGCCCCTGGCTCTCGCTGCTGCCCTCGACCCGGATCCAGGTCAGGGGCGGGCTCGCACCGCCGATGCGCGAAGGTGACCGGATCGCCGCGGTGCTGCGCGTCGCGCGGGGTGAGCGGCCGCGGGTGGTGGCGGGACCGAGCGGGCCGCAGCGCCTGGCCGGGAAGTTGCGGGGAGGGCTGCGCGCGGCGACGGACGGGCTGCCGGGGGATGCCCGGGCGCTGTTGCCGGGACTGGTGGTGGGTGACACGGCCCGGGTCACGCCGGAGCTGCACGCGGCGTTCCAAGCAACGGATCTGCTTCATTTAATGGCTGTAAGTGGTGCGAATTTCACGATTCTGCTCGCCCTGCTGACCGGTCCGCCGGGCACGGCGCACCGGGTGGAGCGACGGGGGCTCGCGCCGCGGGTCGGGTTGTCGCTGCGGGCGACGGCGTTGCTGGGCGGGGCGCTCACCCTCGGGTTCGTCGTGGTGTGCAGGCCCGAGCCGAGTGTGCTGCGGGCGGCGTCGTGCGGGGCGGTCACCCTGGTCGCCATCGCCACGGGACGCCGCAGGTCCCTGCTTCCGGCGCTGGCCACGGCTGTGTTGCTGCTGGTCCTGTACGACCCGTGGCTGGCGCGGAGTTACGGGTTCCTGCTGTCGGTGCTCGCCACCGGGGCGCTCCTGACGCTGGCGCCGCGGTGGAGCGCGGGGTTGCGCCGGCGCGGGGTGCCGGCGCGGGCCGCCGAGGCGCTGGCGGCCGCGGCGGCGGCACAGGCGGTGTGTGCGCCGGTTGTCGCGGTGCTGGCGGCGCGGGTGAGTCTGGTGGCCGTGCCGTGCAATCTGCTCGCGGAGTTCGCCGTGGCGCCGGCGACGGTGCTCGGGTTCGCCGCGCTCGCGGCGGCGCCGGTGGCGATGCCGGTGGCCGAGTTCCTGGCCTGGTGTGCCGGCTGGCCCGCGGGGTGGATCGCGGACATCGCGCGGGCGGGAGCCGCCTTGCCGGGCAGCGGAGTGGACTGGCCCGGGGGCTGGCGCGGCGGGGTGCTGCTCGCGGTCGGCACGGTGGTGGCGGTGCTGGTGGGACGGAGAGTGCTGAAGTCGCCGTGGGTGGTGGCGGCGTGTCTGCTCGCGCTGTTCCTGGTGGTCGTGCAGCCGCCGCCGGTCACCCGCGTCGTCACCGGGTGGCCGCCGCCGGGCTGGCGGCTGGTCATGTGCGACGTGGGGCAGGGCGACGCCCTGGTGCTTGCGGCGGGGCCGGGGGCGGGGGTGGTCGTCGACGCGGGTCCCGACCCACTGCTCGTGGACCGGTGCTTGCGCTCGCTCGGCATCACGAAGGTGCCGTTGCTGCTGCTCACGCACTTCCACGCGGACCATGTGGCGGGGCTCGCCGGGGTGTTGCGGGGGCGGTCGGTCGGGGTGATCGAGACGACCGGGCTGCGGGAGCCGGTGGACCAGGAGGCGTTCGTCCGGCGGCTCGCCGGGGAGCGCGGGGTCCCGATGGTCGCGGCGGCGGCGGGGGAGCGGCGGCGGACCGGGCCGCTGAGCTGGGAGGTGCTGTGGCCGGCACGGCCGTTGACGGTGCCGGACGGCCCGAACGACGCGAGCGTCACGTTGCTCGTGCGTACCGCGGGGCTGACCATGTTGCTGCCCGGGGACCTCGAACCGGCGGCGCAGCGCGCCCTGTTGAGAACCGGCGACGGGGCCCGCCTGCCCCCGGTCGACGTGCTCAAGGTCGCCCATCACGGCTCGGCGTACCAGGACCCCGAGCTGCTGCGCCGGGTCGCACCCCGGCTCGCGTTGATCAGCTGCGGGGCCGACAACCCGTACGGGCATCCGGCGCCGCGTCTGGTGGAGGCGTTGCGGGAGCAGGGCACGGCGGTACTGCGGACGGACCGGGACGGGGCGGTCGCGGTGGTGGGGCGCGGTGGCGACGGACGCGGCGCCGACGGGGGAGAGGGGCTGGGGGTGGTGCGCAGGGGCAGCTGACCACGGCCCGGGACCCGCGTGGCCCGGAGCCTCGCAAGGCCACCCCGCCCCGGGTCCCTCCGGCCGGGCCCCTCCGGCGGCCCCGCCCGGCCCCCGTCCGTCCACCCACCTCGTTGGATCCGAATCGATGCGTGGCGGAACATAGAGAGGTGAGCGATGAGAGACACGTACTGGTGCTGCCCGACCGTGACGCCGCGGAGGAGGCGGCCGAGGCGCTGCGGGAGCGGTTCGGGGTGACCGAGGAGCCGCAGCTCGTACGGGACGCGCTGGCCGGTGAGGACGATGCCGAAGACGCGCAGTGGCTGGTCGTGGTCGAGGACGCGGAGGGCCGGCTCGACGCGGGTGCGCTGGACGAGTTCGCGGCTGGGTGGGACGGCTGGCGCGAGGAGCCCTGAGACCGGGCCGCCCGGACCCGTGTGACGTGCGGTCGGCCCACCCTGGGACGGGGCACTGCCCGGCCTGACGTGAGGTCGGCCCACCCTGGGACGGGCGCCGCGCGGCCTGACGTGAGGTCGGATCGCCCCGGGCCGGGGCGCCGCGCGGCCTGACCGGAGGTCGATCCGTCGGCGGGCCGGGTGTTCGGGTGGGTTGTCGGTGGGGCGTGGGATGCTTGGCGCGATGGCCAGGAAGACTGCAAACGACGATCCCCTCGCCCCTGTCACCGTCGCGGTGGGCCAGGAGGATCTGCTGCTCGACCGCGCGGTGCGCGAGGTGGTGGCGGCGGCGCCTTCGACCGGGTCGTCGGTGAGGGTGCGCAGCGCGCCGTCCGCGTAGCCGGCCGGGG
>NZ_JBEXOS010000115.1:0-13257 GCF_040611655.1 Streptomyces sp. NPDC006552 | reverse complement strand
GGCGCGGTGGCCCCGCCCCCACCCCCCCCCACCCGCGGCATCCCCAGCCCGATCCAGGAGATGATCTCGCGCTGGATCTCGTTGTTGCCGCCGCCGAACGTGAAGATGACGGCCGAGCGGTAGCCGCGCTCCAGTTCGCCGTGGAGCACGGCGCCCGCGCTGCCCTCCTTCAGGGCGCCCGCCGCGGCGAGGACCTCCATCAGCCAGGCGTACGCCTCGCGACGCGCCTCGGAGCCGTAGACCTTGACGGCGGAGGCGTCCTGCGGTGCGAGGGTGCCCTCCTGGAGGGCGTTGACCATCTGCCAGTTCAGGAGCTTCATCGCGTCGAGCTTGGTGTGGGTCTGGGCGAGCCGCTTCCTGACCCAGCCCAGGTCGATGACGCGACGGCCGTCGGCGAGCTTGGTCTCCATGGCCCAGCGCTGCACGTCGTGCAGGGCGCGGATCGCCATGGTGCCGTGGGCGGCGAGCGTGACGCGTTCGTGGTTGAGCTGGTTGGTGATCAGGCGCCACCCCTTGTTCTCCTCGCCGACGCGGCGCGAGAGGGGGACGCGGATGTTCTCGTAGTGGCTGGCCGTGGTGTCGTGCGACGCCAGGGTGGTGATGAGGGTGCAGGAGTAGCCGGGGTCGGAGGTCGGCACGAGCAGCATCGTGATGCCCTTGTGCGGCGGGGCGGCGGGGTCGGTGCGCACGGCGAGCCAGACCCAGTCGGCCGTGTCGCCGTTGGTCGTCCAGATCTTCTGGCCGTTCACGACGTAGTCGTCACCGTCCCGCACGGCACGGGTCTTCAGGGCCGCGAGGTCGGTGCCCGCGTCCGGCTCGCTGTAGCCGATCGCGAAGTCCAGCTCGCCGGAGAGGATCTTCGGCAGGAAGAACCGTTTCTGCTCGTCCGTGCCGAACTGCATGATCGTGGGGCCGACGGTGTTCAGCGCCATCAGCGGCAGCGGGACGCCCGCCTGGGCGGCCTCGTCGAAGAAGATGAACTGTTCCATGGGGCTCAGGCCCCGGCCGCCGTACTCCCGCGGCCAGCCGACCCCGAGCCAGCCGTCGGCGCCGAGACGGCGCACGGTCTCGCGGTAGAAGCGCTTCTGGGCCCCCGGGTCCTCGCAGCGGGCGTACGCGTGGTCGGGGACGAGGTCGGCGAAGTAGCCACGCAGCTCGGTGCGCAACTGCTGCTGCTCAGGCGTGTATGCGAGGTGCACGGCCCCTCCTGGCGGGTCGACTGGGCGGCGTCGGCGCGGGTTCGACGGCGCACACAGTAGAACTCGTTCCAGAAATAGGGAATGCCGCGGACGTACGGAACGGACAGGTGGCGGGTGGCGCCCGTCCGGTCCGTACGTCTAATCGAGGATCGCCAGGAAGTCGGTGCAGGCCCGGGCGCAGGCGCGGCACCGCTCGGCGCAGTCCGCGGCGCCCGGGAGGCCGTCACAGGCGTGCGCGCACTCCAGGACGACGGCGCGGCACCACTCGACCTGCAGACGCAGCCCGTACTCGTCCTGATGCCCCTCCTCCGACAGCAGCCGGGACGTCGCGTCGCAGACCTCGACACAGAGCAGCAGGGCGCGCCGCAGACCGTGCCGCCGGCCCTCTCCCTCGGCCGCCAAGGCCGACATGGGGCGGACGGGGCCGTGGACGGGCGGGATGCCCGGGGCCGGTTCGAGGGCGCTCACGCGCACGGCGGCGGCGCGGGCGCTCTCGGTGCAGGCCTGCGCGCAGGCGAACCGGACCTCGAGGAACTGGACGAGCGTGGCTTTGGGCGGTTCGGTCACCGAAGCGGCCTCGGTGGTCTCGGCGCGGCGGTGGGGGTGGTTCGCCAGGGGGGTCACCGGCCCGGCTCCTCTCCAGGAAACGTCCTCTTGGCTGCCGGGTAGCCGCATCTCCGCCGGACAAACCGGCCCGACGGCGCGGAGCGGGTCAATTCCTCCGCGGCGGGCGGCGCACCGGGGCACATGCGGCGCGCCCCGCACGCCCGTACGCCCCCTTGCGGGGGAGAGCTCCTTTCAGCCTCCAGGAGAGTCCCTTCACCCCTTCACCAGTAGGAACATCGGGTTTACCCCGACCCCGGCCCGGTTACTGGGCATCCGTGCCGGAGCGCGACCGCGCCCCGCCCGTCGTGGTCCGCCTCGCCGCGCCACCGCGACGCCCTGGACGAACCACCCCTTCCACTTAGCGAGTTGACACGTGACCGAGCCCGAGAAGTCCGGTACGCGGGAGGACCGCAAGACCCGTCTGACGGTTCTGGTCGCCCTCAGCGCCAATCTGCTCATCGCCGTGGCGAAGGCCGTCGGCGGACTCATCGCCGGCTCGCCCGCCCTGCTGTCCGAGGCGGCGCACTCGGTGGCCGACAGCCTCAACGAGGTGTTCCTCCTGGCCGCGCTGCACCGCAGCCGCCGCCCCGCGGACCGACAGCACCCGTTCGGGTACGGCAAGGAACGGTTCTTCTGGTCGCTGCTCGCCGCGGTCGGAATCTTCGTGATGGGCGGCTGCTTCTCCTTCTTCCAGGGGTTCGAGGCCCTGACCGGCCCCGAGACCCAGGAGTCCACGACGGGGTACGTCGCCGGGCTCGTGGTGCTCGGCGTGGCCCTGCTGGCGGAAGGGGCGTCCCTGATCCGTGCCGTCCTCCAGGTCCGGGCCCAGCCCGGCAAGGGCATCGGCTCCGACCCGGCGCTGCGCACGGTCCTCGCCGAGGACAGCACCGCGGTGCTCGGCGTCCTGCTCGCCGCGGGCGGCATGGTGCTGCACATGATCACCGGCGACGTGGTCTGGGAGGCCTCGGCGTCCCTGGCGATCGGCGCGCTCCTCGTCTACGTCGCCTTCGGCCTCGGCAAGAGCGCCCGCGAGCAGTTGATCGGCGAGGCCGTCGACCCGGAGCTGCGCGACGACATCCTCGAACTCCTGGAGAAGCAGCCGGAGATCGACTACGTGGCGGCGCTGCACACCATGCGCCTCGGCATGGACTCGACGCTCGTCGCGGCCCGTATCGACCTGACCCCCGGCATCGACAGCGAGCGCCTGGAGCTGGTCAGCGAGCGCATCAAGGGCGCCATCCAGGAGAGCTGGCCCGAGGCCGACCAGGTCTTCCTGGACGTGGTGGAGGTACCGGAGCGGGTCCGGGACTGACACCGTACGCGGCCGGTACGCGACCGACCGTGACGGCCGGCTGATTCGAAAATCCGAACGCGGGTACTAGCGCAGCCAGATGAACGCCGGCCGTACCGGCCGGCAGGGGAGGTTCGATGAGCCACGTGGAAGCGGCCGTGCTGGTCTTCGACTGTGCCGAGCCGGAGGAACTCTCCGAGTTCTACCGCGACCTGCTCGACGGGGAGATCCAGCCGCCCGACGGTGGCAACCGGATCGAACTCGTCGGGGCCGGCGGCACCCGCCTGGCGTTCCGCCGCGATCTCAACACCGCCCCGGCCAGCTGGCCCCGCCCCGACGACTCGCAGCAGGCCCATCTGGATCTGCTCGTGGCGGCCGAGCACCTGGACGAGGTGGAGCGGCAGATCGTCGGCCTCGGCGCCCGGCCGCTGGAGACGCGCGACAGCCAGGGCCGCACCACGTCCCGCCTGTACGCCGATCCGGCCGGGCACCCGTTCTGCCTGCGCAGCACCGGCCGGCTCGCGAAGCCCAAGGCGCACTGAGCGGATCGTTGCCGCAAGGGCCGGTTCCGATCCTGCCGACGGGCACCCGGCATGGCGCGCCGACGCGGACAGCTGAGCGTTCACCCGGCCCACTGCCACCACTTGCACCTTCCTGACCGCTCGTGGAGCACGTCTGACCGTTTGACCGGCCGCTACATAGCCCTCCCTGAGCCGAATCTGAGCCGAATCAGCCCGTAATTGTCGAAGGAGAGATCGAATATGGATATCCGGCCGCCCGCTCCGCACCCGGCGGAGACCGATCGCGAGGTCAGGGGCCGCGTGCGCACCTGCCGCCCGGCCCGCCGCGACGGACACGACGAGACCGACCGCGCGGCCGAGCGGGACCCCGACTGGAATCTGGTGCGCGGGGAGGATTGAGGCCCCCTTCCGCCGCCCCCGTTCCGGCATATGCTGGCGATGCCGACATGGGGAGGCGCACGGCGATGCCCACCGCTGCACGGCCCAGGATCCTGGTCGTCGACGACCGCGAGGACACCCTCTTCGCGATGGAGAGCGCGCTCGCGCCGCTCGGTTACCCGGTCGACCGGGCGAACTCGGGTGACGAGGCACTCAAGACCGTCCTGCGCGGCGGCGTGGCGGTGGTTCTCCTGGATGTGCTGATGCCGGATGTCAGCGGGTTCGAGGTGGCGCACTACATGGCGCGCCTGGAGCAGACCCACGACATCCCGATCATGATGATCACCGGCGCGGGGCAGGACCCCGCACTCGCGTTCCGGGCCTTCGAACTCGGCGTCGCCGACTACGTCGTCAAGCCCGTCGAGCCGTGGGTGCTGCGGACGAAGGTCCGCTACCTGTACGAGACGAGTCTGCGCCTGCGCGCCCTGCGCGAGCGCCTGCGCACGTACGAGAGCGACGGCGGCGAGGGCGACGCCGCTCCCCCGCCGGGCGGCCTGCCGGACCCCGTCCTGCCCCGGCCGGTCTGACCTCTCCCCGGCGCGCGGGTGTCGACGCTCACACGCGCCGGACACCAGGGACCGCCCATGTGGTTGTAGAGTACAACTTGGTTAAGAGTTGTATACGCCAACCGCACCGAACGATCCCCGGAGGTCCTGCCCATGCCCGCCGACCACAGAGCCCACCGGTCCCCGGCCGCCGGTGCCGTATCCGGGGCGGCGGCGGGTGGCACGCACCCGCAGGCGCTGCGCCACGTCCTGACCCACCTGCTCACCCCGCTCCTGATGTGCGTGGGCATGGGCCTCGCCTACCTGGGCGCCTTCGCCGCCCCCGAGCCGCACCACCTGCCGGTCGCCGTCGTCGGCTCCGGTCCCGAGGCGCAGGTCTTCGCGCAGACCGTCAAGGACAAGGCGGGCGACGCCCTCGACGTACGGACCCTCGATGCCCGCGCCGCCGCCGTCGACCAGCTCAGGACCCGGCAGATCGACGGCGCGTACGTGCTCGGCGCCGAGCCGCCGGAGCTGATCGTGGCCTCGGCGGGCTCGGACACCACCGTCTCCGTCGTACAGAAGATCTTCACGCCGGTCGCCGCGGAGCGGGGCGAGCCGCTCAAGGTGACCGACGTGGCGCCGACCGTCTCCGACGACCCGACGGGCCAGGGGCTGTTCTTCCTGCTGGTCGCGGTGAGCATCGGCTCGTACGCGTCGGTGGCGGTGCTGGGCGGGGCGGGCGCCGCGCTGCGGATGCGGGTGCGGGCGCTGCTCGCGGTCGGTGTCTCCGCCGTGGTCGGCCTGCTCGGCGCGGCGTTCGCGGGGCCGGTCTTCCACCTCGCGCACAGCGGCCTGTGGGGCGTGTGGGGCCTGGCGTGGGTGTACTCCGCGGGCATCCTGTTCATCGGCGTCGGCCTGCACACGTTCCTGAAGCGGTGGACGACGCTCGCCGTGATGGTGCTCTTCGTCATGCTCAACTTCACCAGTTCCGGCGGAGTCTTCCGCCCCGAACTGCAGAACGGGTTCTTCGGCAGCCTGCACGCCTTCTGGAACGGCGCCGGCTTCGTCGAAGGCGCCCGCAGCCTGCTCTACTTCGACCACTACGACCTGGGCCGCTACGTGTGGACGCTGGTGGCGTGGCTCGCGGTGGGCGCGGTCGCGCTCGCGGTCGCGGCGGCGGCCGAACGCCGTCGGCGCCGCGCCCTCGCCCCGGCCGGCCCGCCGGCCGGGGACGACGGTGTGCACGGGACGGCCGACCCGGACGAGCCGGTCGAGGAAGAGCTGGAGGAGGCCGTCGGCGTCTGATCCGGCCCTCCGCCGCGAGCCGGAGATCCGAAGACAGCACGGTGCCCCGCGCTCCTCGGGAGCGCGGGGCACCGTCGCGCAGGGCTCAACCGCCGTGGGTCAGCTTCTTGCCCCGGCTGCGCAGCAGGAACGCCTCGACGATCTCCACGACGCCCAGGGCCACCAGCCAGCAGCCGCCGACGAGGGTGAGGACGGCGACCGACTCGAACGGCGAGACGACGAGCACGATGCCGGCCATGGCGCTGACGATCCCGAGGAAGATCTGCCACCCGCGCGCGGGCATCGCCGGATCGGACGCGGCCGCGGCGGTCTGGGTGATGCCGCGGAACAGCCAGCCGATGCCGATCCACAGGGCGAGCAGCAGGATCGACTGCATCGAGCCGCGGAAGCAGAACAGACCGAGCAGGATCGAGACGGTGCCGCTGATGAACGCCATCACCCGCAGCCCCGTCGTCACGTGCGTGCCGACCGCCGTGACCAGCTGGAAAGCGCCGCTGATCACGAGGTAGAGGCCGAACAGGACGCCGGCCGCCCACAGCGAGGCGCCCGGCCAGACAAGGACGAGCACACCGAGGATCAGTGCGGCGACACCGGCGAGCAGCACCGCCTGCCAGGCAGCGTCGGCGAGTCTGCCGAGCGGCCCCTCGACGCGGCGCGGCGCCTCTTCCTGCTGCTCGGTGCTCCGGTGCGGACTCTGGGGTTCGAACGGTGCGTGGGTCATGTCCGACTGTTCGCTCCGGGCGTCGGCGCCCGCCAGCGGGATTAGCCCGAACGGGTGACACGTACGGCAGCCCGGACTCCCCGCCGGGGGCGGTAAGGCCCGCGGTCCCCCGGTACCGTCCGCGCCCGTATCCGCGCCTTCCCGCCACCGCAAAGGGACGTGGAGCAGCACAATGGGCTCATGAGCGCCAACGCGGTACCGGGACGGTTCCCGGCCCGGCGTGTCTACGACCCGCCCACCCCGGCCGACGGCACCCGTCTGCTGGTCGACCGCCTGTGGCCGCGCGGCATCTCCAAGGAGCGGGCCGCCGTCGACGAGTGGCTCAGGGAGATCGCGCCCTCCAGGGAGCTGCGCTCCTGGTACCACGAGGACCGCGAGGGGCGCTTCGTGGCGTTCACCCAGCGCTACGACGCGGAGCTGGCCGCGCCGGACCGGGCCCGCCTCGTCGCCCACGTACGCGCCCTGGCCCGGCGGGGGCCCGTCACACTGGTCACTTCGGTGAAGGACATCGAGCACAGCCACGTCCCGGTACTCGCGCGCCACCTCGATCTGGACGACAGCTGAACCCCCGGCCCCGGCCCCGTGCTAGGCGGCCAGGCACACCGTGCCGCGTCCCTGTGCGCCGCCCCCGCCCGCCCCGAGTGTGGTGACCGCGGTGACGGAGAGCGGCCTGCGGAGCCGGGCCGCCCGCGCCAACTCGCCCTGCGCCAGCGCCAGTACGTCGCTCAGGCCGAGCCCGAGCGCACCGGCCGCGGCGGCGAGCATCTCCGAGGAGGCCTCCTTGCGGCCGCGCTCCACCTCGGAGAGGTAGGGCATCGAGATCCCCGCGACATCGGCCACGTCCTGCAAGGTCCGGCCCTGGGCCCGTCGGCGGCGCCGCAGCACGTCCCCGACGACGTGCCGCCACAGCGGCTCCTGCGCGGTGGCGAACCGGGGCCCGGACGTCTCGTGGCTGCTCATCGCCCCAGGCTACGACGGGCAGCGCGCGAGTCAACGCCGCTTCGCCCAGGGCGATATCGGCGGCCGGTTCAGGAGGCGCGCGGGCGCTCCCAGTCGCAGGGCCGCGACGGGGAGGCGTGCGCGTCGTGTTCCTCGAAGTGAACGAGTTCATGGCCCGCCGCCCCGAAGGCGTGCCCGACCGAGCACCGGGGCGGGCCACTTGCCAGGTCCGGCCATGTCCCGAGTTCGGTCATGGCGCGCTGGGCCGCGGTCATACCCCTTGTCCTCGCGCACACTTCATCTGGAGGACCGCCCCCGGCGGCCCGCACGTCCCGCCGTGGACGGCGGTGTCGCCGTCCGTCATCGCGGCCCCGGGGACGCGGCGGTCAGCGCTCCCGTGCGCTCTCGCGGCGGCGCAGCTCGCGCCGGGCGATGGTCCGCTTGTGCACCTCGTCGGGGCCGTCGGCCAGGCGCAGGGTGCGCAGGTGCGCGTACATGCTCGCGAGGGGGAAGTCGTCGCTGACGCCCGCGCCGCCGTGCACCTGGATCGCCCGGTCGACGACCTTCAGGGCGACGTTCGGGGCGGCCACCTTGATGGCGGCGATCTCGGTCCGGGCCTGCTTGTTGCCGACGGTGTCCATCAAGTACGCGGCCTTGAGGGTGAGCAGGCGCGCCATGTCGATCTCGATGCGGGCCTCCGCGATCCAGTCCTGGATGTTGGCGCGCTCGGAGAGCGGTGCGCCGAACGTGGTCCGCGCCTGCGCCCGGTCGATCATCAGGTCCAGAGCGCGCTCGGCCATGCCGAGGGAGCGCATGCAGTGGTGGATGCGGCCGGGTCCGAGCCGTGCCTGACTGATCATGAAGCCGTCACCCTCACCGGCCAGCAGGGCGGTGCGCGGGACCCGTACGTTCTCGAAGAGCACCTCGGCGTGGCCCTCGCGGTCCTGGTAGCCGAAGACGGGCAGGCCGCGCAGGACGGTGACGCCGGGAGTGGCGAGCGGCACGACCATCATCGACTGCTGCCGGAAGGCGGGGCCGTCGGGATCGGTCTTGCCCATGACGATGAGGACCTCGCAGTGCGGGTGCAGGGCGTTCGACGTCCACCATTTGCGGCCGTTGAGGAGGTAGTCGTCGCCGTCGCGTTCCATCCGCAGCTGGATGTTGCTCGCGTCCGAACTGGCCACCGCGGGCTCGGTCATGGCGAAAGCCGACGCGATCTTCCCGTCGAGGAGCGGCTTCAGCCACCTCTCCTTGTGTTCCTCGGTGCCGAAGAGCGTGAGCACTTCCATGTTCCCGGTGTCGGGCGCGTTGCAGTTGGTCGCCTCCGGGGCCAAGTGGGCGCTGCGGCCCATGATCTCGGCGAGCGGCGCGTACTCCAGGTTGGTCAGCCCGGGGCCCCACTCGGGGTGCGGGTGGAAGAGGTTCCACAGGCCGCGCCTCTTCGCCTCGGCCTTCAACTCCTCGATGACCGGCGGATGACCGTGCGGGTCGCCCGCCTCGGCCAGTTGCGCGGCGTAGACCGGCTCGGCCGGATAGACGTGCTCGTCCATGAAGGCGAGCAGCCTCTCCTGGTACTCCTTGGCCCTGTCGGACGGCTCGTACACGGGTCTCCTCCGGTCAGTGGGGGTCGGCGGGGCCGAGCAGGCGGGCGAGCGCCGCCGCGGTGGTCCGCGCGTCGTGGTGCAGGACGCCGGCGATGCCGAGCCGGGCCGCCGCGGTGATGTTCTGTTCGAGGTCGTCGACCATGACGGTCTCCTCTGGCCGGGCGCCGAGCCGCTCACAGGCGAGGGCGTAGGCGCGCTGCGAGGGTTTGCGCACCCCGATCTCGCCGGAGACGGTCACCGCGTCGAAGAGGGCCGGCAGGTCGAAGCCGGCGTAGCAGTCGTCGCCGAGGGAGTTGGAGAGCAGGCCGACGCGGTACCCGTCGGACCGGAGCCTCGCCACCAGCGCGATCGTGTCGGCGTCGGGCCGCAGCCCGGCCTGGAGGCGGCTGAGCAGGCGCGGCCGGCCCTGCGCGTCCTCGGCCTCGATGCCGTGCGCGCGCAGCCGCGCCGCGAAGCCGTGCTCGAACTCCCGCTCCCCGATGCGCCCTTCCTCGTGCGCCACGAGCAGCGCGCTGCTCCGCGCGTCCTTCGACAGCAGCCGCAGCACCTGTCCGGGCTCGGCGCCGAGGGCGTGGTCGAGCCGGGTGAAGGCGGCGATGACGCTCGTGGTGAGGACGCCGCCGAAGTCGAAGAGGACCGCGCGGCGCACGGGGGCCCCGGCCGCCGCGTCATCGTTGGGCATCCGGCTCCTCCTCTTCTCCCCCACGCCGGGGAACGCGCTCGGGACGCTACTTGAATCCGGATTCAGGTTCAAGACATGAATCCGGATTCGGGTTCGGCTTCCGGCGGGGGCCGGCGTGTACCCTCGTGCCGACTCGTCCCCGCTCACCCCCGCCCGCCCCCGCGGGGACGACGCCGAGCGCACCTTTGCGCGAACCATGGCGAAGGGACCGATGTGACCGCTCAGGCCGCGGCCGCCGACGGCGGCCCGAAGACCCCGTTCACCCCCCGCAGCGCACGCGGGCTCAGGACGCGCGACGCCCTGATCGCCGCGGCCCGCGAGGTCTTCGAGCGGGACGGGTACCTCGACGCCCGGATCACGGACATCTCCCGGGCCGCGCATGTGGCGTCGGGCTCGTTCTACACGTACTTCACGGGCAAGGAAGAGATCTTCCGGGCGCTGGTCGCGCAGGTGCAGGAGGAGATGCTCCACCCGCATCTGCGCGAGCGCACCGGGATCACCGACCCGCGCCGGCTCATCGACGCCTCGAACCGCGAGTACCTGCGCGCGTACAAGAAGAACGCGCGGCTGATGGCCCTCTTCGAGCAGGTCGCCCAGGTCGACGAGGAGTTCAGGAAGCTCCGGATCGAGCGCGGGAACGCGTTCGCGCGGCGCAACGCCAAGCTGATCCGCTCCCTCCAGGAGAGCGGCGCGGCGGACCCGAGCCTCGATCCGCTGGTGACGGCGCACGCCCTGTCGGTGATGGTGAGCCGCATGGCGTACCTGGTGTTCGTGCTCGGTCAGCACATCCCGTACGAGCGGCTGGTGACGACGCTCAACAAGATCTGGGAGAACGGGCTTCAGCTCACCGGACCGCGGACGGAGCCGGAGCCCTTGTCGGAGCCGGACGCCTGACCGCAGTCGCCCGGAGCGTGCGCCGCGCGGGCGGCGCGGCGCTCCAGGACGTCCAGGACGCGACGCCCCCAGCGCAGGTACTCCTCCTCCAGCGCGATGCCGCCCAGCAGGGTGAGGTACGGGCCGACCCGCTCCCCCTCGGCGAGGAACTCGTCCTCACCGAGCCCCCCGAGCAGATGCCGGCGCACCCGCTCGTAGCGGGCGAGCTTGCCGTGCGCCCAGGCCATGCGCTCCTCGACGTGCTCGCGCACCGCCCCGAGTGCGCCCACGTCGACAGCCTGCACCTGCACCATCAGCTCGTCGCGCATCGCCATCGGCTTCGGCTGCCTCGCCGTGAACGCGGCGAGGTCGGCGCGGCCCGCCGCGGAGAGCGTGAACATCCGCTTGTTCGGCCGGCGCTCCTGCGGCACGACGCGCGCGTCGACCAGTCCCCCGGCGGCCAGCCGGTCGAGCTCGCGGTAGAGCTGCTGCGGTGTCGCGGCCCAGAAGTTCGACACCGAGACGTCGAAGATCTTCGCCAGGTCGTACCCGGACGCCTCGCCCTCCAACAGGGCGGCCAGCACGGCGTACTTGAGAGACATATGGACACCCTATCGCGCGGCGATTATTCTCCTCCACACCTATTCAAAAAGTTGACTATAGAGAACGAGGTGACGTCCATGCATCCCTTCCGCGCCGCGGTGGAGAAGGGCGATCTGGCGGGGGTCGAGGAACTGCTGGCGGAGAACGTGCGGTTCACGAGCCCGGTCGTGTTCAAGCCGTACCCGGGCAAGGCGATCACCGCGGCGATCCTGCGCGCCGCCTTCCGGGTCTTCGAGGACTTCCGCTATGTACGCGAGATCGACAGCGCCGGCGGCCGCGATCACGCGCTGGTCTTCGAGGCGCGGGTCGGCGACCGGGAGATCACCGGTTGCGACTTCCTGCACGTCGACGAGGACGGCCTGATCGACGACTTCATGGTGATGGTCCGGCCGCTGTCGGCGGCGCAGGCGCTGGCCACGGCGATGGCCGCACAATTCGCGCAGATCGACCGGGAGGCGGCCGGGGCCTGAGGGCTCACCGCCCCGCCGGGGCGGCGCACGCTCCGGGCGTCAGCGCGGGTCGCCGTCCCCGGCGTGGTCGCACAGCTCGAAGACGACCTCTCCCGAGTCGGCGTCGGCACCGGCGCCCGCGCTCCGGGCGGGGCGCACGGTGGCCCCCACCCACACCATGTGCGGGGCCGTGCCCACGATCCGGCAGGGCACGACGAAGTCCTCCGGGAAGCGGACCAGCGACTCGTTGCGGGCCACCCCGGTGCCGCGGTGCACGACGCGGGACTGCACCACGATGCCGGGGCCCGCGCTGTGCTGCGTCGTCAGGTCGCTGGAGGCGCAGACCGGACAGAGCAGTCGCCGGAAGGAGGCGGTCCCGCACCACCGGCAGCGCTGGTGCGCGAAGCCCGTACCGGTCTCCGCCGCCGGCGCCATGACGCCCGTACCGCTCCTGGACATCCCGGATATCGCTGACATCACTCGGTCTCCCCGCGCTCGTCCGCCGCGCGCCGGGCTGCCGCCGCGACGCTCCGGCAGCGTATGACACCGAGTGCCGAGCGTAAAGACACCGAGTACCCCACGCGAGGTGCCTCCGGGTGATTTCAATCGTTCCTCAGCGCGGACTCGACCTGCTGGAGGACGCGCCACATCGGGGCCCCCTTGGAAGCGACCATGACGACGACGTCCTCGTCCGGACCCGCGGAGGCGGCGCCGTTCGTCTCGCCCCACACGTGCCGGACGAGTTCGAGCGCGTGGTCCACGGCCACCTCGGCGTCGCCCGTGCCGCCGGACCGCAGCCACGTACGCAGCCCGTTGTTGTGCGCCGCGACCACCGACGCCGCCACGACCTCGGCGCGCAGGGCACCGTCCGCGGCGCCGTCCCAGCGCCGGCGCAGATACCCGGCGAGCGTCCGCTCGTAGCGCCGCACGACGGACAGCTCATAGGTCCGCAGGCCGGGCACCTCACGGGTCAACCGGTAGCGCTGGACGGAGAATTCGGGGTTCGCGGCATACAGCCGCAGGACGATCCGCGCGCCGTCGCAGACGACGTCTACGGCGTCCCGCTCGTCGCTCGCGGCGCCGAGGAACGCGGTCATGTCGGCCAGACAGCTCTCGTGGTCCGGGAAGACCGCGTCCTCCTTGGACGGGAAGTACCGGAAGAACGAACGCCGCCCGACGCCCGCCCGCGCCACGATGTCGTCCACGGTGGTCCGCTCGAACCCGCGCTCCAGGAACAGCTGGAACGCCGCCTCGGCCAGCACCTCCCGCATGGGTGCCTTCTTCGGTGCCCCGCCGCTCTCGCGCGCCTCGCTCATGCCGGGAACGTAACACTGCGCGAGCCTCTTTGGCACTACGTACCTTTACAGAGGGAACTGAGTGCCATACGTTGGCGGGCGTAGCCAGTCCGAGGACGCTCCGAAGGATCCGAGGACACCGTGACCGAGGAGAGCCGGCGTGAGCTTGAGGATCGTTGTCACTGTGAAGTACGTGCCCGACGCCACTGGCGACCGGCACTTCGCCGATGACCTGACCGTCGA
>NZ_JBEXOS010000114.1:0-13899 GCF_040611655.1 Streptomyces sp. NPDC006552 | reverse complement strand
GGGTGTGTGTATGGCTGTACTGAGGGTGGATTTCCGTTCTGGGGAATGCACGCGATACGCGTGCATTCCCCCGCCGCCGTATTTTCTGGGCGCGTGTGGGGAGTGCGCGGGGGAAGCGGGCCGGTCGCGGGCGGGTGCGGCCCGCGCGTTAGCCTCGCGAGGACCGCGTACGACCGCAGATCCGCCGTACGCCGGCCCCGCGCCCGTACGCGGCCGGCCGGTGTGCCGTCCCTGGAGGAGCAAGCCCGCATGCCCCGCATCGCCCTCGTCACCTGCCGGCCGGCGCCCCACATCAGCGAGGACCGCGATCTTCCGCTGCTCGCCGCGGAGATACAGCGGGCGGGGGCCGACGCCACCGTGGCGTACTGGGACGACCCCGCGGCCGACTGGTCCTCCTTCGACCTCGTCGTCATCCGCTCCACCTGGGACTACAGCTGGCGGCGCGAGGAGTTCCTGGAGTGGGCGGCGCGCTGCGCGGCCCGCACCCGGCTCGCCAACCCCGTCGGCGTGCTCCGCTGGAGCACCGACAAGCGCTACCTCGGCGACCTGGCCCGCGCGGGCGTTCCCACCGTGCCGACCTCGTACGTCGCCCCCGGCGAGCGGGCCGGCCTGCCCGCCGACGGCGAGTACGTGATCAAGCCGACCTCCGGCGCGGGCTCCCGGTACGCCGCCCGCTACACCCCGGCCGAACGGGAGACCGCCCTGCGCCACCTGGCCCGGATGCACGCGGAGGGGCTGACCGCCATGGTGCAGCCCTACGTCGCGGGGATCGACGTGAGCGGGGAGCGGGCCGTGCTCTTCTACGGCGGGGCCTACCTGCACGCCATCCGCAAGGGCGCCGTCCTCGCCCCCGGGGTCGCCTTCGACGAGCGCAAGGTCGCCCACCCGGGGCTGGAGCCGTGGCAGCCGACCGAGGCCGAACACGCCGTGGCCCAGGCCGCGTTGGCCGCCGTGCCGGGCGGGGCGGACCAGCTGCTGTACGCGCGGGTGGACCTGGTCGACGGCGCGGACGGGCGGCCGTGCGTGATGGAACTGGAGCTCGTCGAGCCGAACCTGTTCCTGAACACGGTGCATCCTGACTCGGTGCGGACCGTCGCCGACGCCATCCTGAAGGCGGCCTGAGCGGAGCCGTCACGCGGCGGCGAGTTCGCACCACACGCACTTGCCCCGGCCCGCGCCGCTCGCCGGCGGATGCCGGCCCCACTCGTTCGGCGCGTTCCTCGGCGGGCTCAAGCGGTCCAGCGCTGAAGCAGGCCCCAGGTGAACTCCGCCCGCACCTGACGCCGCGCGCCGCTCTCGTCCGGGGCCGTGAACTCCAGGCCCCAGCGCGTGGGCGCCGAGCCCTCCAGGGGGCGCGCGGGCGCGAAGGCGCGGGCCGCCTCGTCGACCGTGCAGGACCAGGGGGTCAGGTCGGCGAGGGTGCGCAGCGCGGGGGCGGGGGCACCGGGCGCGCGGATCAGCCACTCGTTCCAGACCGCGCCCGTCGGGGAGAGCAGCACCTCGAAGCGCAGGTCCGGCCAGAGCGGCACCGGCCACAGCAGCGCCTCGCACTCCAGGTCACCGATCCGGCGGAGCAGCGTGCGCTCGGGGGCGCCGAGGACCGAGCGGTACCGGGAGACCGCCGCCCGGCCGCTGCGCGCGTGCAGCATCGCCTGCCAGCGGCGGTTCGCCTCCCGCATCTCCGCCACGCTCACGCCTAGGTCCGCGCGGGCGCTCTCCACCCGCTCCGGATTGTGGTCGGCCATGCGCCGCAGCAGCACCAGCTGGAAGTGGAGCGGCGTGAAGGGGGCGGCTGGTCCGGCGGGGCGGGAGCGGGGCATGGTTCCCATGGTCGCGCATGCGGCCGCGCGTCCCCGAGCCATTGCCCGGCCGACCCCGTAGTGCGTAGCCTACGTTCGTCATTCCGACCGTCTGTTGAAATATCGAACAGGGAAGGGGGCCGGTGGTGGGACGCCTCGTACCCGCAGTGACCCGGGCTCTGGACATACTGGAGCTCTTCCTGGACGGGGACGGGACGCTGTCCGCCCCCGACATCGTCCGCAAACTACAGCTGCCGCGCACCACGGTCCATGAGCTGGTCACCACGCTCGCCGCCCGGTCGTACATCGTGCAGGTCCCCTCCCAGCCCGGCCGTTACCGCCTCGGGGTGCGCCCCTACCAGCTCGGCAGCCGGTACGCGGAGCAGCTCGACCTCGCCGCCGAGGGCCAGCAGGTCGCCCGTACCGTCGCCGAGACCTGTGACGAGACGGTCCACGTGGCGATCCTGGAGGGCGCCGACGTCATCTACATCGCCAAGGTCGACTCCACGCACGCCGTGCGCATGGTCTCCGCGGCGGGCCGCCGGCTGCCCGCGCACTGCACCTCGGTCGGCAAGATGCTCCTCGCCTCCCTGCCCGAGCCCGAACTCGCCGCCCGCGTCCCCGCCGACGCCGAGCTGACCGGCATGACGGAGAACAGCATCACGGACCCGGCCGCCCTCCACGCGCACCTGGCCGACATCCGCCGGCGCGGCGTCGCCGTCGAGAGCCGGGAGTCCAACACCGACGTGTCCTGCGTCGCCGCCCCCGTGCGCGACCGCACCAACCGGGTCGTCGCCGCGCTCTCCATCTCCGTACCGATGATCCGCTGGAGCGACGCCCGCGAGGGCGAGCTGGCCCAGCTCGCCGTGAAGGGCGCGGCGGACCTGTCGGAGCGGCTCGGGCACCGGGGGACGGTATGAGGGCCGAGGTCGCGGTACGGGAGCGGGCGCGGCTGGGGGAGGGGCCCACGTGGGACGCGGCCACGGGCCGGCTGATCTGGGTGGACATCCTCTCCAGCCGCGTTCACACGTACGAGCCGGGCAGCGGGCGGCGCACGGTGCTCGCCACCGAGCAGCACGTGGGCGCGGCCAAGCCGTGCGCCGACGGCGGTCTGGTCGTCAACCTCCGGGACGGCGTGGGCAGTTACGCGGCCGACGGGTCCTTCAGCTGGCTGCACCGCGAACCGGTGGCCGGGCGGCGGGGGAACGACGCGGCCGTCGCACCCGACGGCGCGTTGTGGGCGGGTTCGATGGCCTACGACGAGACGCCCGGGGGCGGCAACCTGATCCGCGTCGCGCCGGGCGGCGCGGTGACCGAGATCCTCGGCGACGTCACGGTCTCCAACGGCACGGGGTGGAGCCCCGACGGGACGCTCATGTACTACGTGGACACGCCCACGCGGCGCATCGACGTCTTCGATGTGGTGGGTGAACGGGTGTGTAGGCGGCGCGAGTTGGTGACCGTGGAGGAGGGGGCCGGGTATCCCGACGGGCTGACCGTCGATGCGGAGGGGTGTGTGTGGGTGGCTCTGTGGGACGGGGCGGCGGTGCGGCGGTACACCCCGTCCGGAGTGCTGGATCGTACTGTGCGGCTCCCGGTTCGGCGGCCTACGGCTTGTGCGTTCGGCGGCGCCGGGCTTGGTGACCTGTACGTCTCGTCGGCCCGGGTGGGGCTCGACTCGCCGTCTCCGCTTGAGGGGGCGTTGTTGGTGGTGCCGGGGGCGGGGTGCGGTGTGCCCCAGCCGGCCTTCGGATCCTGAACGCCGGCGTGGGCCGCCCCGGGTAGTGCGCAGTTCCCCGCGCCCCTGAGCGGGGTTTGTGATTCGGCTGCCCCGCGGTGGGGCTTCTCGCGCAGTTCCCCGCGCCCCTGAGATGCGCACTTCGTGCGCCATCTCAGGGCTCTGGGGGGCCGCGGGGGCCCTGCCGGACCCGCAGCCGAAGAGAGCGCACGAAGTGCGCCTTTCGGGGGCGCGGGGAACTGCGCGAGCAACCCCCACCGGGCTGGCAGCCGACCGACGCGACACGTGGCGCCCCCTCAGGGGCGCGGGGGACTGCGCGAGCAACCCCCACCGGGCCCGCGCCCTACCGATACCGCACGTGGCAACCCCCTCAGGGGCGCGGGGAACTGCGCACTCAGCTGCAAGAGGCCCGCACACGCTGGACCCCGGCCAATTCGAGAACCCCGCACCCCCGCAACCCGCACCGAAAATTTCGCCCGCCCCATTGACCTCGAAGCGCTTCGAAAATACGGTCCCGTTCGAAGTTCCGAGCAGCAGTCGAAATATCGAACGTCCACCCCAAAAGCAAGGGCAGGACATGGGCCGACCTGACCTGATGAACCGCAGGCAACTCCTCACCGCAGCAGGCGGCTTGACCATCGCCGCAAGCTTCGGTTTCGCGGCGCTCGGAACCGGGGCCGACGCCCTCGCCTCCGGCGCCGACACCCGCGTCCGCTACTGGAACCTCTTCAGCGGCGGCGACGGCTACAACATGATCGCGATGCTGGACGCCTTCCGCGCCGCGAACCCCGGCATCGACGTGAAGGACTCCACCCTCCAGTGGGGCAGCCCCTTCTACACCAAGCTCGCCATGGCCGCGGCCGGCAACCGCGCCCCCGACCTCGGCGTCATGCACCTGGGCCGGGTCCCCGGGTTCTCCCCGGGCCGCCTGCTCGACCCCTGGGACGTAGCCCTGCTCGCCAAGTACGGCGTACGGGAGAAGGACTTCAACCCCGCCCTCTGGAAGCGCGCCGTCATCGACGGCAAGCTCTACGCCCTGCCCCTGGACATCCACGTCCAGCTCAGCTTCTACCGCAAGGACGTGCTGAAGAAGGCGGACCTGCTCGGTGACGACGGCCGGATCGTGCCGGTGACCTCGACGGACGAGTGGTTCGATGTGCTGAAGAAGGCGAAGCGGGCCACGAAGAAGGGGTTGCAGACCCTCGGCCTGCACGCCAACGACCAGAACTTCATGTGGTGGTTCTTCGTCGCCTTCTACGCCCAGCTCGGCGGCGCCTACTTCGACGCCGCCCGCACCGAGGTCACCTTCGACACCGGCAAGGCCACCCAGGTCCTGGAGTTCCTGCGCCGGCACGTCACCGACGGGTACGCGATCGCGGGCGCCGCCGACGGCGAACAGTTCCTCAACGGCGCGCCCTTCACCTGGGAGGGCAACTGGTCGGTGCCGGTCTTCTCCGGCGCGAAGCTGGAGTACGGCGCGACCCCGCTGCCCCCGGTCTTCGGCAAGCAGGCCACGCACGCCGAGTCGCACGCGTTCGTGCTGCCGCACCAGGCGGACCGCGGCGGCGCGGTGAACGAGGCCGCGCACCGGCTCGCCGCCTACGTCGTCCGGCACGCCCGGCAGTGGGCCGTGGGCGGCCACATCCCCGCCTACACGCCGACCCTCTCCACGGCCGCGTACCGCAGGCTCGCCCCGCAGAACGAGTACGTGGCCGCCATGGACCACCAGGCCACCGAACCGAAGGTGTGGTTCGCCGGCTCCACCGGCATCCTCGCCCAGCGCGTCGGCCCCGTCGTCGTCTCCTCGACCATGGGCTCCGCGAAGCCGGCGGCCGCCGCCCGCCGCATGAAGAGCACCCTCACCCGACTCCTCGCCATGAAGAACCCCATGGACGGCAGGACCGCCGCGCAGGGAGGTGCGCTCGCATGACGACGACCAGCGCCGAGACTGTCATCGCCGCGCCCCGCGCGCGCAGCACGACCGCGGCCGGCGCCACCGTCCGCCGCAAGCAGGGTTTCCAGCACGGCGGCTGGTTCGTGGCGCCGTTCCTGATCCTGTTCGCCCTCTTCGTGATCTGGCCGCTGCTGCGCGGCGTCTACCTCAGCTTCACCGACGCCAACATCTCCGGCGACAGCCCCGGTTTCGTCGGCCTCGACAACTACCGCGAGGCCCTGCACGACCCGCTGATGTGGGACGCGCTCGGCCACAGCGTCTTCTTCACGCTGCTCGTCGTGCCCTGCATCACCGTCCTCGCCTTCCTCCTCGCGATGCTCGCCCACCACATCGAACGCGGGAAGTGGCTGTGGCGGCTCTGCTTCTTCCTGCCGTTCCTGCTGCCGTCCACCGTCGCGGGCAACCTGTGGCAGTGGCTGTTCAACCCCGGCACCGGCATGGTCAACCACGTCTTCGGCATCGAGACACCCTGGCTGACCGACAAGTCGTACGCCATGCTCGCCGTCGTCATCACCACCCTGTGGTGGACGGTCGGCTTCAGCTTCCTGCTCTACCTCGCCGCCCTCCAGGGCATCCCCGACCACCTCTACGAGGCCGCCGAACTGGACGGCGCCAACGCCTGGCACCGCATGGTCCACGTCACGCTGCCCCTGCTGCGCACCATCACCGGCCTGGTCGTCGCCCTGCAGATCCTCGCCTCGCTCCAGGTCTTCGACCAGGCCGTCGTGATGATGGACTTCGGCCCCGGTCCCGAGGACTCCACCCGCACCTTCGTGCAGTACACGCTCGAAGAGGGCTTCACCAGCTACCGCGTGGGCTACGCCTCCGCCATCTCCATCATCTTCTTCGTCATCATCGCGGCCGTCGCCCTGGCGCGGATGTGGCTGCTGCGCAACCGAGAGGAGGGCGCGCGATGAGCACCACCCACCTGCGCTCCGGGCCCCTCAGGCCCTGGACGCCCAGCCAGATCGTCCTGACCCTGCTCGGGGCCGCCGTCTGCGCGGTCTTCCTGGCGCCGCTGGCCTGGGCCCTGTTCACCTCGCTCAAGTCGGAGACCGAGGCCGTCGAGGTGCCCCCGCACTGGCTGCCCCGGGAGTGGACCGGACAGGCGTGGCGGGCGCTCTTCGAGACCGGCAACATCACCGACTGGTTCGTTAACTCCCTCGTCGTCTCCGTCTGCGTGACGACCGTGGTGCTGACCGTCGCCGCCCTCGCCGGATACGGCTTCGCCCGCACCGAGTTCCGCGGCAAGAGCGCCCTGATGGGCGTGGTGATGGCGGGCCTGATGGTCTCACCGGCCGTCCTGGGCGTCCCGCTGTTCACCACCGTCCAGCAGATGGGCCTGGTGGACACCTACTGGGGCATGATCCTGCCCCAGTGCGCGCCCGCCGCCATGGTCTACATCCTCTACAAGTTCTTCCAGGGCATCCCCAGGGAGCTGGAGGAGGCCGCGTTCATCGACGGCGCCGGCCGCTGGCGGATCTTCTTCACCATCGTGGTCCCGCTCGCCCGCCCCTCGCTGGCCGCGGTCGGCATCTTCACCTTCATCGCGTCGTGGAACAACTTCCTGTGGCCGTACATGGTCACCAACAACCCCGACCTGATGACCATGCCGAACGGCATCGCGACCGTCATGAACTCCTACGGCATCCAGTGGGCCCAGCTCATGGCCGGCGGCCTGATGGCGGGCCTGCCGCTGATCGTCGTCTTCGTCTTCTTCCAGCGGCAGATCGTGACGGGCGTCGCCCACACGGGACTGGCCGGCCAGTGACCGCCGCACCCCCTCGCCCCGTACCCGCCAGCGAAAGGGACACATTGCGCACCGCCCGCTTCACCCTCGACCCCGCGTTCACCGTCGGCCAGGTCAACCCCCGCCTCTTCGGCTCCTTCGTGGAACACCTCGGCCGCTGCGTCTATACCGGCATCCACGAACCGGACCACCCGGCGGCGGACGAGGCCGGGCTGCGCACCGACGTCCTCGCCCTCGTCCGGGAGCTGGGCGTCACGGTGATCCGCTACCCGGGCGGCAACTTCGTCTCCGGTTACAAGTGGGAGGACTCGGTCGGCCCGGCCGAGGAGCGCCCGCGCCGCCTCGACCTGGCCTGGCGCACGACGGAGTCCAACCGCTTCGGCCTCTCCGAGTACATCGCGTTCCTGAAGAAGGTCGGTCCGCAGGCCGAACCCATGATGGCCGTGAACCTGGGCACGCGCGGCGTCGCCGAGGCCATCGCCCTCCAGGAGTACGCCAACCACCCCGCCGGCACAGCACTTTCGGACCTGCGTGTCGCGCACGGCGACAAGGACCCCTTCGGCATCCGGCTGTGGTGCCTGGGCAACGAGATGGACGGCCCCTGGCAGACCGGCCACAAGACGGCCGAGGAGTACGGGCGGATCGCCGCGGAGACGGCCCGCGCCATGCGCCAGATCGACCAGGACGTCGAACTGGTCGCCTGCGGCAGCTCGGGCCAGTCGATGGAGACGTTCGCCGCATGGGAGGCGACGGTGCTGGCCGAGACGTACGACCTGATCGACCACATCTCGCTGCACGCCTACTACGAGGAGCACGACGGCGACCGGGACTCCTTCCTCGCCTCGGCGGTCGACATGGAGTCGTTCATCGAGAACGTCGTCGCGACGTGTGACCACGTCGGCGCCCGGCTCAAGTCGAAGAAGAAGATCAATCTCTCCTTCGACGAGTGGAACGTCTGGTACATGTCGCGCACGGAGTCCGAGGTCGCGGCCCTGGACTGGCCGGAGGCCCCCCGACTCCTGGAGGACGTCTACTCGGTCACCGACGCGGTCGTCCTCGGCTCGCTCCTCATCGCGCTGCTGCGCCACGCGGACCGCGTCACGGTCGCCTGCCTGGCCCAGCTCGTCAACGTCATCGCCCCGATCATGACCGAGCCCGGCGGCCCGGCGTGGCGCCAGACGACGTTCCACCCGTTCGCCCAGGCCGCGAAGTACGGCCGCGGCGAGGTCCTGGACGTCCGCGTCTCGGGCCCGACGTACGACACGAAGCGGCACGGCACCGCGGACCTGCTGCACGCCACCGCGGTCCGCGCGGCGGACGGCACGGTCACGGTCTTCGCGGTCAACCGGAGCCAGACGGACCCGCTCCCGCTCGAAGTCGCCCTGCACGGCATGGAACTGACGTCCGTCACGGACCACTCGGTCCTCGCCGACGCCGACCCGGACGCCCGCAACACCCGCACCGAACCGGACCGGGTGACCCCGCACGCGGGCACCGGCACGACGCTGGAGGCGGGCACACTCAGGGCGACGCTGGAGCCGTTGTCGTGGAACGTGGTCCGGCTGGTCTGAGGCACACACGTGGCGACCGGGCCGGGGTCATCGGGGCGGCTCCGGCCCGGCGCTCCCGGGCGCGGGAATGTGCTCTCACCGGCACCGGTTCAGTCCTCGGCACCCAAACGCCGCCGAAGGTCGTCCGGGAGGGGGTAAGGGCGTTCGGCCGGCAATTGCCGTGCCGCTTCCTCCACCCGCCCCGCGAGAAGCAGGGACTGGGCCGACAGCGCGAGCTCGGTGACATCGGTGAGGTCCGTGATCCAAGCGCTGACGTATCGGTCCACGGCCTCGCCCGACAACCCGACCTGGATGGCACGCCACGGCTGCGGCTCCAAGTGGACGTCGCGGTCCGGGTCCCACTGCACGCGTACCGGGGACGCGGCAGTCTCGGCACGCCACTGGTCCTGGTCCGCGTGCACACCCGGTTCGAAATGACTGAGGCACGAGTGCGCCAGTGCCCACTCGAATCCAACCCGGTCGATCTCGATACGCAGAATCCGTTCCTGGTTCACTTTGCGCGCCCAGCCGGAGCGGTACATCATCCACAGGAACGAGGGTTTGATCCAGGTCATGCGCTCCCGTTTGAACGGTGGCACGAGCGTGCCTGCGTGCAGCGCAGGTTCTGCGATCTCGCGCGGGTACGCCTGATACACGGTGATCGTGGAGTCCGTGTACGACGCGCGCACAACACGGCCCCGGCGGTGCTCCGTCACCGGCCGAACGCCTCGGACACCCACACGGCAGGCTTGTGAACCTGCGGTCCTTCGACGCGTGCGGCACCCGCCGTGTACAGCAACCAGAGCAGATCGAGAGAGCCGAAGCTGGACTCGCCCCAACTGTCCACCCAGATCCGGGCCTGAGATGTGCCTGTTTGCGCGATGTCCCAGAACTCCCAGCCGCGGGACTCCTCGTCCGGGTCGAACCGGTAGATCCAGTTCTGCAGGGACCAGGGATTCTGCTTCCCGCTGCGTTCCAGGAAAGCGGCGCGGCCGTCCCTGGCGAACTCCGCAGGGGGCTCGCCGTTCCTGCTGGACACGCGAGCGAACCATTCCGGGAAACGGTCCGTGGGCAGGTCTTCGTCGTCGAACTCCGCCGTGGATGCCAGGTACAGGGCCGCGGCCAGCACTTCGCGTACACGATCCGCGTAGTCGGGGAAGGGCTGGGTCAGCTCGGCAGTGAACGCGGCCAGGGCGGGTGGAGCCACGTCGGCTGTGGGACGTTGCCGGACACGATCCAGTTCGGCGGCAACGCTCTCCTCGCTATGGATCATCCGGGAATCCTACCCTCGCTACTGCACGACGCGTCCGGACCCCGCGACGATCTGTTCCCGGAGCCCGTCGAAGAGTTTCACGGGGATTCCATACAGATCGGGCCCCTTGGTCGGGTCCGAGATCTCCGGGTATTCCTTGAGTAGTTCCTTCCACTCCGCTCGGGTGAACGCATCGCCGTCCGGGTGGTCGTCCTTGTCCTGGGGCAAGGCCGATTCGCGAATGGCATCCCGGTACTCTCTGGGCAGGTCGAATGCGATGATCTGGTCGTCCGAGCCGCGGAAATGCAACGTGTGGGAGATGTCGTCGCTCATGTTCACATAGAGCTTTCCCTTCCCGGTGATGGTCACCTCGCCGTTCTCGCCGATCCGGATGCGCTGACTGAGCGGATGGTCGGACTGCTTGCGGTACAGCGTGATCGTGTCCTTGTCGCAGCCGGCAAGACCCAGCGGGTCCATCCACGTGTGTGGATTGTCGACGTAGGCCACGGGGTTGGATGCGGGGCCCAGACCCAGCGGATCGGAGGTGAGGTAGCGCGCGGTCTCCGGGTCGTAGTGGCGGAAGTGGTTGTAGTGCAGGCCGGTTTCGGGATCGCTGTACTGCCCGGGGAAACGCAGCGGAGTGTAGGTGGTGGCGTCGGCGTTCCAGGTCGTGCTGCCCCACAGCGTGGTGCGAGTGCGCCACGCGACGTCCCCTCCCTCGTCGACCAGTTCGCGGGGGGAACCGACAAGGTCCGTGATGATCGCGAAGAATCGGGAATCGACCTCGTCCTGCGAGGCGTCGGCAGCGGTGATCCTCTCTGTCTGGGCAACCGGCTGAAGTCCTTGGTGGTCCCAGGTGAGGGTGACGGGGTGCGGCAGGTCGTCGGACCAGGTCGTCTGTTCGCACAGAACCGTCCCGTCCCAGGCGAACTCCGTGCGCTCCACGACCGTTTCGCCATCGGGGCCGAGCCGGAACTTCGCGGTGCGCCGACCGAGCGGGTCGTAGGTGTAGCCCCAGCGGGTGCCGTCCGGAGTGGTGAGCCCGGTCAGCCGGTCCTCCGTGTCCCACTCATAGCGCCAGGTGTCCGGCTTGCGGGACAGCCGGGTCTTCTGGCGCAGGGTGATACGGCCGAGGGCATCATGCTCGTACCGAACGGTGCCGGCGCGGGTGAGGCGGGTGCCGGTGTAATCACGGTCACCGGTGGCGTCCTGTCCCGGGTGCCGGGCGGGCCAGTCCGCCCGTGTCTGATTGCCGGCCGCGTCATAGGCGTAGGTCTCGGTCCAGTCCTCGGCGCGTACACCCGTGACCCGGCCGACCGGATCGAGGTCGAATCGCCGCTCTCCGCCGTGCTGGTCTTCGAGGGCGCAGAGCAGGCCATCGGCGCGGTAGGTGTAGGCACGGTGCTGGAGAGCGCGGCCCTCCGGGGCAGCCGCCGACTGCGCGGTGAGTCGACCTCGCGTGTCATAAGTGTGGTGCAGGGTGAGGAAGTCACCGACGGTCCGGTCGACTTCGCGGCCGGCCTCGTCGTACACGAAGTCGACGGTCCGCCCGGACGACACCAGGCCCACGCGCCTGCCCGCCGCGTCGTACGTCCACGAGCTCGTCGCCCCTGACGGGGTCCTGCGACCGTTGCGGCGGCCCGATGCGTCGTAGGTGTGGACGAGTTCGCGGCCGTCGACGCTCTCCGAGCGGACCGATCCGTACGGGTCACGCGTGAGGGACAGCCGTGAGCCGTCCGGACCGGTCGCATGGGCGAGCTTGCCGTTACCGTCGTACACGTACGTGGTGACGCGGCCGTGTGCGTTTTTGCGGATGATCTGGCCGAGTGCGTTGCGCTCGAAGGTGGTGGTCTCACCCAGGACGTTCGTACGGGCACGCAGGCGGCCCGCGGCGTCGTGCCGATAAGTGAGCGCGCGGCCGTCGAAGTCTGTCTCACAAGCCAGACGCCCTGCTGCGTCACGGGTGTAGGTCCAGCTCAGACCCTGGGGGTCGGTGACCTCGGTGAGGCGCAGCTCGGTGTCGTGGCTGAACTCGAAGCGGGCCCCGTCGGGAGTCGTACGGGCGGTGAGTTGATCAAAGTGGGTGTACTCGAAGCGGGTCGTCCCACCGATCGGATCGGTGTGACCGGTGCAGTTCCCCTCGCCGTCGTAGGTCCAGGACTCCTGGGCGCCGTCGGCGAGGACGCGCCGGGCTAGCTGGCCCTCGGGAGTCCACTGGAGACGCGTGGTCGCGCCGGTCGGGTCGGTGCGGGTGATGCAACGGCCGAGGGCATCGTGGGTCTGACGGGTCACGGCGCCGAACGGATCCGTGATCGATTGCGGCAGGCCTGCCTGGTTGCAACGGACCGTGGTCACGTTGCCGAGGGCATCGGTGACCGAGGCGACGCGGCCTGCCTCATCGTAGGAGAAGCGCGTGGTTTGGCCCGATGATGTGGTGACGGACAGGCGATTGCCCCGGCGATCGTAGGAGTACCGGGTGACCTGGCCGTCGGGGGTTCGCACGCTCAGCGGATCGGGGAACTCGCTGTACTCCGCCGTGGTCTCGTTCCCGTCGGGTCGCAGCACCGAGACGAGGTGTCCCGCCTCGTCGTAACGGCGGGCCACCGTGTGCCCGAGCGGATCGGTCCGGGAGAGCAAGCGGTCACGGGCGTCCCAGGTCTGGGTGGTGGTGGCACCGAGAGGGTCAGTGATCGCGATGATCTGGCCGCGCGGGTTGGCGCGGTAAGTCGAGGCGTGGCCGAGGGAATCGGTGTAGGTGACGGTGGTGGTGCCGTCGGCGTCCGGACCGGCGTACTGGATGCGGGAAGCGAGGATGCCGTCACTTCCCCGGGTGGCGATGACACGCCCCTGGTCGTCGTAGGTGTACGTAAACACGGTGTCATTGCTGTCGCACCAGCTGGTCATGCGGTGCGCCAGATCGTATGTGTACCGGGTTCTCGCGTCGACCGCGTTGACGACCTCGGTGAGGTCCCCGTTCTCGTAACCGTAGGCACGCAGCCGCAGAGGGCCACCCTCAGCCATGGCGTGCACGGCGGTCACCCGGCTGTCGTCGCCGCAGGTCGCGGCCAGGCGGTATCCGCCGGAATGCGCGACCTCCGACAAGGCGTCGTCCGGACCGCGTTCGAAGGTGATGTTGTTGCCGTTGCGGTCCTCGGTCCGGGTCAGCCACCAGACGCCTTCGGTGGCCTCGGAGGGTTCGAAGTACCGCGTCAGGCCGGTGTGCCGGTTCTGTACGACCAGTACGTACGTGGCGCCACGAGACAGATAGGTCAACGGCAGCGGGTCACCCGCGACCGGGTCGACGCGGTCACCGACGATGTCCGGGGTGCGCGGGTAGTAGAGGCTGGAACCATCTTCGCGGCGCCACCACACGCCCTCCGCCGCCGGGTCCCTCTCCAGCCGTTCGTCGAGGGTGGAGGCCCAGGAGGGACCGAAGGCGATGCCGTGCACGTAGCCGGTCAGGTGGGTGCGGCGCAGGACGAGTGGCAGGACCCCAGGCAGTTCGACATCGGTCTGCGTCATGACCATCTGGCCGCTCGCCATGTCGATCGGGTCGCCACACGTCTCTCTGGCGGCCATGGCGCGGGCGTCCTTGGAGCGCTGGAGTAGGTCCGGGTCCCGCTTGTCGTTCGCGTCTGTTTTGAGGTGAGAGCCGGAGCCCGGCCTCTCTCCCCAGCCACCCTTGCCGTCCCCGTCCTTCCTGCCCTCGATGATGGCCTCGACCTTGTCCCGGACGTCGTGGTCGTTGCCCTTGTGCAGCTGGGAGGTGGCCTTGGCGCGGTCCGGCACGGTCTCCGTGATGTGCTTGGCGACCTTGCCGAGCGCCTTCTCCGAGCCCTTGAGCGCGCCGTGCAGC
>NZ_JBEXOS010000113.1:0-13946 GCF_040611655.1 Streptomyces sp. NPDC006552 | reverse complement strand
CCGTCCGGGTCCTGCTCGACGCCGGTCAGGCGCACGCCCCACTCGGTCTCGACGCCGAGCCGGGCCACCGCCGCGCGCAGCACGTCCTCGGTCTCGGCCCGGCTGATGAGCAGTGTGTACGGGTACGAGGTGGGCGTCGTCGCGTAGTCGGCCTCCAGGCGGGTCAGCGGGCGCCCGCCGGCGTACACGGTGAAGGCGTGGTTCGCGCGGCCGCGCCCGAGCAAGGCTTCGACGACGCCCATCTGCGCGAACGTCTCCAGGGTGCGCGGGTGCACGGCCACGGCCCCGCCGGTCGTGGCCGGCCCGGTCGCGGCGTCGATCAGCCGCACCCGCACCCCTCTGCGGGCGAGTTCGTGGGCGACGGTCAGACCGGCGGGGCCCGCGCCCACCACGATCGCGCCGGTTCTTCCGGCGCCCGTCACGCGCTCTCCCCGGCCGGCCCGTACGTCCGGGCGCGGCGGCTCCCGCGGCCGGGGAAGGTGGCGGGGGCGTCGGGCGGCGCCGGCTTGTCGGCGAGGGTCGCCATGGTCTGCTCCTCACGGGTTCGGTGGGGTGTGGCCGGCGTGGTCCGGTCTTCGGTCCGGGCGTCGCCGCGCCGTTGCGGCGGGGCGGCGCGGTACGGCGTCCGGCGGCGCTCTCCTCGGCCGTTCCGCACGCGGCTCCTGGACCGCCGCCCCTGAAGGCTCGTGTCTAGGCGGTCGCGGTCAGGACGCGCGGGGCCGGGGCGAGGCGGTGCGCGACGCGGCAGGCGCGGCCCAGCAGCCGGGGCAGTTCCGGTCGGCGTACGAAGAAGTGGTCGCCGGGCAGGGTGCGGGTCACCGTGGGCCCTTCGGTCCAGCGAGCCCAGTGCGCCATCCGGCCGGGGCGGGCCAGCGGGTCGTCCGCGCCCGCGACGGCCAGCACCGGCACGGTGAGCGGGCCGCCCCGCACCGGTGTGCGGGCCGCGTCGCGCAGGCTGTCGGCGAGGGCCAGATCGTCGCGCAGTACCGGCAGCACGGACCGGTACCAGAAGCCGCCGGGCGCCGCGCCCTCGGGGACGGCGCCCAGCGCGTCGAGCTGCCGCACAAGCCGGGCCTCGGACTCCCGGCAGGCGTCCGAGAGTTCGGACGCGGCGTCGGGCGGGGGGCACGCTCCCACGGCGAGCAGCACCGGGCCGGGCAGCCCGGCCTCGTGCAGGGCCCGGGTGAGCGTGTAGGCGACCAGCGCGCCGAGGCTGTGCCCGTACAGCGCGTACGGGCCGGACGGGGCGCGGAAGCGGTCCATCAGGTCGGCCAGCAGCGCCTCGCTCCCGGTCACCCGTGGCTCCCGGCGCCGTCCCTCGCGGCCCGGCAGCAGGTGGGCCAGCGGCGTCACGCCGGTGCCGAGAGCGGCTGGCCAGCCGTGGAACGACGAGACACCGGCTCCGGCATGGGCGAAGCAGTGGAGCAGCACCGGTCGTTCGTCGGACATGGGCCGTGCCTCCTCGTGGGGTACGCGCCTGACGAGGATCGCGCCCGGCCCTGGAGTCCGGCTCGGGCCCGGGCCGCGTACCGGCCGGTGGCGCGGGTGCGGTGCGCGGGCGCGGCCGCGGTCAGTGCGGGGCGGGCGCGGCCAGGTGCAGGAGCGCACGGGCGGCCAGCCGGTAGCCGAAGGCGCCGAGACCGACGACGACGCCGCTCGCCAGCGGGGCGATCACCGACTCGTGCCGGAACTGTTCGCGGGCCCACACATTGCTGAGGTGCACCTCGATCCACGGCGGCGCGTAACTGGCGAGCGCGTCGCGCAGACTCCAGCCGGCGATCATCAGGGCGCCGGGATTGACGATGGCGCCGACGGTGCTGTCGCTGTGCCGGTGAAGGGCGCCGACGAGTTCCCCTTCGCCGTCGTGCTGGACCGGAATGACTTTCCAGCCCTGGGCGGCTATTTCCTCGGCGACCGCCGCTTCGATATCGGCAAGCGTGTCGGTGCCGTATATCTCCGGCTCACGCCGTCCCAGAATTCCGAGATTCGGACCGTTCAGGAGAAGTACCGCACTCACAGGGGCCACCTCGATACGCGCGTGGGTCCGCGCCGTCCGGCCGCGGACTGGGGACCGGGCCCATGGTGTCGCCGGCCCCGGCCCGCCGCCACTCCCAGAGCTGATAGTCCACGCCCCTTCGGACCTGCGCCTTCGGGTGCGCGGCCGCGGGACGCTGGAGGCCCGCTCGGGCGCCGGTGGACTCCGCCCACAGGCGGCGTCGCCCGGCGCCGCCGGCGGTGTGCCCCCGCCCTACCCTGGTCGGCGCTGACCCCCGCTCGGACGGCACGGACCCCCACGACAGGAGATGTGATGCTCGATTCTCCGTCTCGCTTGAGGCTGCCCCCCGTTTTCTCCGTCGTACGCGCATGCCGGAACGGAACCTGCGAAACAGTCCGGCTGTCCGAGGCCTCCTGTTCCGCCTGGTCCCGCGGAGAACTTGAAGAAGGAATTCGGCTGGCGGCGGCCGCCGGACAATCAGAACCCGAATGCACCGGCAATTGCAAGGCTTCGGCAAAGATCTGGCACGCCTCCCTCGCGGTCGGTGTCCGCGATCTCGCCACGGCGGGGCAGGCCCTCGCCGAGGTGGACGAGGTGACGGCCCGTCACCCGGGTGACGGCGCGCTGGTCACCGCCGCGCTGCTGTGCGCGGCCGATCTCGCGTTCGCCCGGGGTGAGGTCGCCGCCGCCGTCGAACGCGCGGGGCGGGGCGTCGAGCAGGCACACCGCCACGGCCTGCACCGCTTCCTGCCCGACGCGCACACCGTGATGGCGCTGAGCGCCCTGCGCCAGGGCAGTCTCGGCGTGCGCACGGACCTCGCCGACCAGCTGCGGGACTGCGCGCTGCTCGGCCAGACCGCGCACCGGCCGAGCCAGTGCGCCTGGGCCGCGGCCCAGCTCCTGGAGGTGCGGGGCGGGGCGTCGAGCGCGGCCCAGCTCGTCGTCGGCATCATCACCGACGACCGGCTGCTCCTCGAACTGCTGGCGTCCCAACCCGCCGCCGCCGCCTGGCTCGTGCGGGCCACCCGGCAGCTGGGCGACGAGACGCTCGCCCAGCGGGTGGTCACGGAGGCGTCCGCGCTCGCCGCGCGCAACTGCGGGCTGCGCTCCCTGCGGGCGGCGGCGATGCACGCGGGCGGGCTCCTGGACCGCAGCCCGGAGCGGGTCGTCGCGGCGGCCGCGGCGCACCTGGACCCGTGGGCCGCCGCGTCCGCCCGGGAGGACGCCGGGAAACTCTTCGCCGCGCGGCCCGCGGAGCGCGAACGGGCGGTGGAGGCACTCGCGTCGGCGGCGGACGGCTATACGGACTCCGCGGCGCCGCGCGATGCCCGCAGGGCCGCCAGCCGGCTGCGCTCGCTCGGGGTGCGGCGGGGCCGGTATCCGCAGTGCGCGGGCCAGGACGGCGTGCACACCGGCGCGCTCACCCGCACCGAGGCGGCCGTGGCCGAGTTGGTGAGCCAGGGGTTCACCAACTCCCAGGTCGGAGAGCGGCTGTTCATCTCCGGGCACACCGTGGCGTTCCACCTGAAAAAGATCTTCCGGAAGATGAACGTGGCCTCGCGGGTGGAGCTGACGCGGACCTGGAGCCAGCTGACGGGCGCGGCCGCGGGGGTCGTACGGGCGTACTAGGTGTTCTGGACCTGGCCGGGGTCAGAGGATGCGGCGCGGCCGGCCCGGTGGGCCCTGCCGCTTGCGCCACTCGCGGGGGTAGCCCACCGACACCTCCTCGAAGCGGACGCCCTCGTGGTAGGTGGTCCGCGGGATGTGGAGATGGCCGTAGACCATGGCGGCGACCGGGAACCTGCGGTGCCAGTCGGCGGTCAGCCGGGTGCCGCACCACATGGCGAACTCCGGGTACCACAGCACCTCCGTCGGGTGCCGGTCGAGCGGGTAGTGGTTGACGAGGACGACCGGCAGGTCGCCGGGGAGTTCCGTGAGCCGGCGTTCGGTCTCGGCGACCCTGGCCCGGCACCACGCCTCGCGGCTCGGATAGGGGTCGGGGTGCAGCATGTTCTCGTCGTTGCACACGACGCCCGTGCTGTGCGCGTACGCCAGCCCCTCGTCCTTGGTGGAGTACCCGGGGGGCAGGAACGAGTAGTCGTACAGCAGGAAAAGCGGGGCGACGGCCACCGGGCCCCCGGGGCCGTCCCAGACGGGGTAGGGGTCCTCGGGCGTGGTGACGCCCAGGTCGCGGCAGAGGGCGACCAGATGCTCGTAGCGGGCGGCGCCGCGCAGGGTGACCGGGTCGCGCGGGTGGGTCCACAGCTCGTGGTTGCCGGGGACCCAGACGACTTTGCGGAAGCGGCCGGCGAGGGTCTTGAGGCACCAGCGGATGTCGGCGACGGTCTCCGCCACGTCACCGGCGACCAGCAGCCAGTCGTCGTCCGTCTCCGGCGCCATCCGCTCGACCAGCTCCCGGTTGTCGGCGTAGCCGGTGTGCAGGTCGCTGATGGCCAGCAGCCGCCCCCCGCCGTGCTCCCGGGCGCTCACCTCGGGGACGCCAGGTCGGGGGTCCGCGCGTCGGTCAGGCCCATCTGCGCCTCGGCGTTCTCGTCGATGCGGGCCATCGCGACGCGCAGGACCGGCGGTGCCATCAGCGACGTCACGATCGCGACCAGGATGATGACGGTGTACGACTCGGCTCCGAGCACGCCGAGTTGGAGGCCCACCATCGCCACGACGACCTCGATGACCCCGCGCGAGTTCATGCCCGCTCCCAGCGCGAGGGCCTCCCAGCGGCCGAGGCCGCTCAGCTTCGCGCCGAGGTAGGCGCCGGCGAACTTGCCGAGGATCGCCACGGTGAGCACGACGCACGCCGCGCCCAGGACGACCGGCCGCGTCAGCGCGGTCAGGTCCATGCGGATCCCGGCCGTCGCGAAGAAGACCGGGGCGAGGAAGGCGAGGACGGTGGTGCGCAGCGGGGCCAGCTTCTCCCGGTCCAGTTCGCCACTGGTCGCGATCAGCGCCCCGCAGACGAACGCGCCGAAGACGGCCTCCATGTGCAGCGCCTGCGTCGCCGCCGCGCCGAGCAGCACGATCACCGTCGCCGTCGCGACCGTGGGCGCCGGCGAGGGGGAGCGGCCCGCGGCCCGCAGCGCCGCCTTCACCAGCGGGCGGCCCGCCACCCAGGCGACCAGGACGACGGCGACGGGGTGGAGCAGCGACGTGGCGATCGTGCCGGTGCTCAGACCGGCCGTCGCCATCGCCGACACGATGGAGAGCAGGAACCAGCCCACGATGTCGTCGATGACTCCGGCGGCCAGGGTCAGCTGCCCGATGGAGCGGTGGAGCAGGTTCATGTCGATCAGGGTCTTGGCGATCACGGGGATCGCGGTGACGCACATGGCCACTCCCAGGAACAAGGAGAAGACCGTCGGGCTCGTGCCGTCCGGGACCAGTGCGGCGGGCAGCAGGTACCCGACCCCGATCCCGAGCCCCAGGGGCAGCAGCAGACCGGCGAGGCTGACCCGCGCGGCGGTGAGGCGGCGCCGCCTGACCAGGTCGAATTTCAGGTCCATGCCGGTGATGCCGACGAGCAGCACCACCCCCACCTGCCCGAACGCGTCGAGCAGATGCATCTGTCCGGTCTCCTTCGGCAGCAGCCAGTCGGCGCCCGCGGGCCAGACGTGGCTGAGGACCGAGGGGCCGACGACGACTCCGGCGAGCAGCTCGCCGACGATCGCGGGCAGGCCGAACCGTGCCGCCAGCTGCCCGAGGGCCAGCGCCAGCACGAGCAGCAGCGCCAGCTGGAGCAGGAAGACCAGCAGCGTGTGGGAGGCCAGGGTCGGTACGGGCGCGGCGCCCATGGCGGCCACCTCAGATCCGGGCTTCTCGGGCCGCGCCGACGTGCTGCCCGGTCAGCCGGTCCGCGAGGAGTCCGGTCACCCGGGTGCTCTGGTCGGCGAGGAAGAAGTGGCCGCCGGGGAAGACCTGCAGCTCCGTCAGGCCCGTGGTGTGCTCCTCCCAGGCCGCGGCCTCCTCGACCGAGACCCGGGGGTCGCTGTCGCCGGTAAGCACCGTCACCGGGCAGGACAGCTTCCGGCCCGGCGCCCAGCGGTACTTCTCCACGGCGTGGTAGTCGCTGCGGATCGCCGGCATGATCATTTCCCGTACGTCCGGGTCGGCGAGGAGCGCCGCGGGCGAGCCGCCCAGCCTGCGCACCTCGGCCAGAAGCTCCGTGTCCGTCGCCAGGTGGAGCCGCTCCTCGCGGTCGTGGGAGGGGGCGCGCCGGCCGGAGGCGAAGAGGCGTACGGGGCCGGGGAGGCCCGCGTCCTGCATGCGCAGCGCGATCTCGTAGGCGAGGACGGCGCCCATGCTGTGCCCGAACAGCGCCAGGGGCTGGTCGTCGAGGTGGCGTATCGCCTCGAAGATCTGGTCGGCGAGGCCGGGGATGCTGTCGATGTTCGGCTCGCCCCTGCGGTCCTGCCGTCCCGGGTACTGCACCGCCAGCACGTCGACCGCGGGCGTCAGCGCCCGGGACAGCGGGAAGTAGAAGCTCGCGGAGCCGCCGGCGTGCGGCAGGCACACGAGGCGGATCCGGGTCTGCGACACCGGGTGGAACCGGCGGACCCATGTTCCGAATTGAACCGTTGCTTGAGGCACGGCCAGTAGATCCCTTCGGGAAACGTCCGATGGCACGCTGCCGCGCGCGCTCTGTGAATGGTCCAAGCATGGGAGGCGAGCGCTCGAGTCCCACTGGAGATCCGCCGGTGGATCCGTCGGCGCGGAGGCCCGGTTCCTGTTCTCCCGGGCATCATGGCCACGGCCCGGGCCACGGCCCGCCGTACCTCCCGTAGGAGACGATCATCGTGAAGATAGTCGCGGACACCGGTAAGTGCGTCGGCGCCGGGCAGTGCGTGCGCGTCGCGCCCGCCCTGTTCGACCAGGGCGAGGACGACGGCGTGGTCGTGGTGCTGGACGCCGCGCCCGCGCGGGCCCTGCGGCCGGCGGCCGAGGAGGCCGTCGACCTGTGTCCGGCCCGGGCGCTGTCCTGCACCGGCTGATCAGGGGGTCACCGGGGGCGGCGGGCGACGATCCGGGCGTGGTGCGGGTCGGTGCTGTCCGCCGCGACCAGCGCGTCCAGCGCCTCGTCGAGGAACTCGTCGACGCGGTCTCCGAGGACCTCGGCCTGGGAGGCGAACCAGGTCCGCCGGAACCGCACGCGCATCGCGGCCAGTTCGTCGGCGGTCAGGGGCGTGCCCTTCTTCCTGCTGAAGGGGTGCGGGAGTTCGGGCTCGTAGTGGACGAGTTCGAGCCCCGCGTCCGTGAGCAGGGCGGCCACGTCGTCGGCCGGGTAGTCCCGCATCGCGGGCGGCACCTCGGCGAACAGCTCCCGCCACTTCGGGGCGGCCGCGAGGCGGCGCAGGATCCCGAAGAGGCCGGTGCCCTCGCTGCGCGGCTGGGCGCCCGTCCACTGCAGTACGAGGTGTCCGCCCGGACGCAGCGCGCCGGCCATCCGGCGCAGCGGCTCGTGCGCCTCGGAGACCCAGTGCAGCACCCAGGAGGAGTGGATGACGTCGAACCCGTCGCGCGGCAGCTCCAGTTGCTCGACCGTGCGCACCTCGGCGTGGACGGGGAGGCCGGCGCAGCGCTGCCGGGTGGCGTCCACCATGGACGGTGAGGCGTCGCTGGCCCAGACCTCGAAGCCGCGCTCGGCGACGGTACGCGCGATCTCCCCGGCGCCGCAGCCGACCTCGGCGAACGTGCCGCCCCGCTCCAGTGCGTCGCCGGTGAGGGCGAGCGCGGCAAGCGCCGTCTTGACGTGCGGCGAGTTCACCTTCACGTACTCCTCGGCCACCCATGTGTTGGTGCCGTTCTCGGTATCGGTCATCGGTGAAGTCCTGTCTCTGGCAGGGATGTTGAGGAGGTGGGGGACGACGGGGATCTCACGGTTGCCGGTCGAGTCGCAGCGGGAGCCGCTCGCACCGGGTGACGCCGGGCCGCGGCACCCAGGAGATCTCCTCGCGCGCCACCGCCAGGGACAGTTCGGGGAAGCGGCTGAACAGGGCGTGCAGCGCCACCTCCGCCTCCTGGAGCGCGAGGGGCCGGCCGAGGCAGTGGTGCGCCCCGCGCCCGAACCCGAGGTGGTCCTGGCCGCCGTGGTCGCGGGCGATGTCCAGCCGTTCGGGGCCCTCGAACCGGCGCGGGTCGGTGTTGGCGGGCAGGATCAGCGGCAGGACCGTGGCCCCCGCCGGGATCGTCCGGCCGCCCAACTCGACGTCCTGGGACAGGTACCGGGGCATGCCCCACTGGGTGGGGCCCAGGCGCATGAGTTCGTGCACGGCCTGCGGCCACCGGAACGGGTCCTGCCGCAGGAGCGCGAGCTGGGCCGGGTTCTCCAGCAGGGTGAGGACGGCGGTGGCGAGGAGCTGCGTCGTCGTCTCGTGCCCGGTGATGACCAGGGTGAAGACGAGGGTGACCATCTCCTGCTCGCTGAGGCGGTCGCCGTTGTCCTCCTGCGCCTGTACGAGGGCGGTTATCAGGTCGTCGCGCGGTTCGGACCGCCGGCGCGCGATCACCTCCCGCATGTGGTCGACGCACTCGCGCATGACGGCCGGGATGCGCGCGCGGTGTTCCGTGGGCGAGCCCAGGCAGTCGCCCCACTCGTACCACGGCGCACGGTCCGCCTCGTCGATGCCGACCAGTTCACAGATGACGGTGAAGGGCAGGGGGTAGCAGAACGCCGCCATGAGGTCGACCGGCGCCCCGCCGCGGCCCTCGCGCGCCAGCCGGTCCAGGAGGTCCGCGGTGATCTCCGCGACCCGCGGGCGCAGGGCGGCCACGCGGCGGGCGGTGAACGCCTTCGAGACGAGGCCGCGCAGCCGGCGGTGGTGGTCACCGTCGATCTGCATGAGTTTGTCGTCGAGGTAGTCGACCAGGTCGGAGGGGATGTTGAGCTGCTTCATGATCGTGGTCCGCGCGGCCGGGGCGTCCGGCACCGACGCGGGGTTGTTGCGGAACAGCGGGTCGGTCAGCACCCGGCGGACGTCGTCGTAGCGGGTGACCAGCCACATCGGCGGTCCGCCCAGCATGGTGCCGGTCAGTGTCGGGGCCTGTTCGCGCAGCCGTGCGTATCCGGTGAACGGATCGGCCACCAGCTCCGGCGAGAGCAGTTCGACCGGGTCGGCCGTGGTCTCGGCGGTGACGGTCATACGTCTCCCTCTTCTGCGTCCAAGGAAAGGCTCACCGGCCGCCGTTCGTGGGCACGGCAGATGAGAGGGACCGGCTGTTCGGCGCGGGGACGACCGGCGCGGCACGGCTCGACCGGTGGTCGAGCGAGGGGTCCGTACCGGTCCCGTAATGTGCGTGGCTGTACCACACAGTAGAACAGGCGATTCCGGTCCGGCATCCCTCGACCTGATAGGACGCCACGGCCCCCAGAACGCCGCATTCCGGCTCCTTTTCATGCCCTCGCGTTTCTCCCGTCACCTTGTGAGTAGGGATCACGATGTCCATCACGCGCCCGCACGACCCGCATCCGGCCCCGACCGACACGGACGTGGCCATCGTCGGCAACGGGCCGGTCGGCGCCGCCCTCGCGGTGCTGCTCGCCCAGCGCGGCCGGCGCGTGAGCGTCCTGGAGCGCCGCCCGCGGCCCTACACGCTCCCGCGGGCGACCAGCTTCGACGGGGAGACCGCGCGGCTCCTCGCGGCGGCCGGCGTCCGGGAGGGGCTCGGCCGGATCACCGAGCCGGCCACCGGCTACCAGTGGCGGACCGCGGCGGGACGGACACTGCTGGACATCGCCTTCTCCCCGCAGGGCCGTTACGGCTGGCCGGACGCCAGCACCATGCACCAGCCGGCCCTGGAGGAACTCCTCGCGGACAGGGCCGCGGAACTGCCCGGCATCACCGTGCTGCGCGGGCACCGGGTCGTCGACCTCCACGACGACGGGGACCGGGTGACCCTGACCGCGGAGTCCGGTGACGGGTCGCCCCGCACGCTCACCGCCCGGTGGGTCGTGGGCTGTGACGGTGCCAACAGCTTCGTGCGCGAGCACCTCGGTGTCGCCTCGACCGATCTCGGGTTCTCCTACGAATGGCTGCTGTGCGACGTGGAGTTGCGCGAGCCGCGCCCGTTCACGCCCACGAACGTGCAGATCTGCGATCCGGCCAGGCCCACGACCCTGGTCGGCAGCGGCCCGGGGCACCGCCGCTGGGAGTTCATGCGGCTGCCGGGCGAGAGCAGCGCGGAACTGAACCGGGACGAGACGGCCTGGCGCCTCCTCAAGCCCTTCGGTGTCACCCCGGACACCGCCACGCTGCTGCGCAGCACCACCTATATGTTCCGGGCCGCCTGGGCCGACACCTGGCGGACCGGCCGGGTGCTGCTCGCCGGGGACGCGGCGCATCTGATGCCGCCGTTCGCCGGGCAGGGGATGTGCTCCGGCATCCGGGACGTCACCAATCTGGCGTGGAAGCTGGATCTGGTGCTGAGCGGCCTGGCCGGCGCCGCGCTCCTCGACACGTACACCGAGGAGCGCAGGGCGCATGTGGAGGAGTCGATCCTCGCGTCGGTCCAGCTGGGCCGGATGATCTGCGTGACGGATCCGGCGGCCGCGCAGGAGCGCGACGCCACGGTGCTCGCGGGTCGGCGCGGCCGGGTGGGACCGGGCGCGCCGGAACCGGCGAAGCCGCTGTCGGGCGGGGTGCTGTCCCGCCGGCCGACGGGCGCGGCGGGGGCCGTGGTGCCGCAGGGCCGGGTGCGCACCGCGGGCGGCATCGGTCTCTTCGACGAGGTGGTGGGCCGCGGCTTCGTCCTGCTCACCACGGACGATCCGGGCCTCGTGCTCGGCGACGGCCGGGGGGCCTTCCTCGCGGCGCTCGGCACGCGCGTGGTGCGCCTGTTGCCGTCCGGGACGACGCCCGGCGACACCGAGCGGGTTTCAGGGGTGACCGAGGCGGTCGACGTGGACGGTTTCTACGGGGCGTACTTGGCCGAACAGAACGCCACCACCGTGCTGGTCCGCCCGGACTACCACGTCTTCGGCGCGGCGGACGGCCCCCGGGCCGCGGCCGCGCTCATCGACGAGGCCCGAACCCACCTCGACGCGACCGGCCCGGCCATGGAGCTGAGCCGGACCGGTTGAGCGGCGGCGGGTGAGAAAGGGCGGTCTCCGGGAGGAGAAGACCGGGCTCCGGAAGAGCAGGGCCCGGCCGCGGGGCTCCCGGGAGGAGCGGGGTCGGTTGCAAAGGCGCACAAGGCCGCACCCCGGGAGGAGCAGAGCCGGCCGCAGGGCGCGGGAGGCTCAACTCCGGAAGAAGCGGGGCCGACCGCAGGGTGGCGAAGGCCGTCTGCGGGAGAAGCAGAGCCGGCCGCAGGGCGCACAGGGGCCGACCCCCGGGAGAAGCAGAGCCGACCACAGGGCGCAGAAACCCGGCCCCCGGGAGGAGCGGGCCCGGCCGCTGGGGCTCAGGGCCGGGTCAAGTGGGCGAGTGTGGTTGCGCCGTGCAGGGAGGACAGGGCGCCCAGCGCGGCCGGGCCCACGTCGAGCGGGGGGAGGCCGGGGCGGGTGAGGCGGGTCAGTTGTGCGGCGACGAGCGCGTCGAAGCCGGGCAGGCCGTCCGCGAACCCGCCCCCGATCAGCAGGGACCGGGGGTGCAGGAGCTCCTGGACGCCGACCGCGGCGGTGGCCAGCGCACGGCAGGTGCGCCGCAGCGCGCCGACGGCCCAGGGCTCCTCCTCCCGCCAGGCCCGCCGCAGCGCGTCGAAGGTGACATCCTCACCGCGCAGCCGGGCCGCGTGGCGCAGGGTGGCCGGGCCCGACGCGAGCGCCTGGAGGCAGCCGTGGCGGCCGCACACACACTGCGGGCCGTCGGGTTCGACGACGATGTGCCCGATCTCGAAGGAGCCCCGGCCGGGGCCGGGGCACGGCTCGCCGCCCAGGACGAGCCCGCCGCCGACACCGGTGCCGACGCCGAGATAGAGCAGGTCCGCGCAGCCGGCGGCCCGCGCCTCGGCGAGCGCGCCGAGGTCACCGTCGTCGGCCCAGGCGACGGCGGCGCCGGGGAACAGGGCGCGCAAAGCCGCGCCCAGGTCCGTGCCGGTCCACGCGGGCCGGCTCGGCCACGCGGTGATCCGCTCGTCCGCCCCGACGGTCGCCGGCATCGCGACCCCCACCGCCCGCCAGGGCGATCCTACTTGCCCCCTCAACTCACCTATGTGAGAGGAGAGTTGAGCGAGGTCGCGGGTGACGTCGCGTCGTGGCTGCCAGGTGAAGACGGTCTCGGCCACGCACCGGGTGCCGCTCTCCGCGCGCAGGGCGACCTTCGTCCCCCCGATGTCGACACCGAGGTGAAGTGCCGGTTCCACGGCGCCGCGCCGGTCCTCAGTCACCGGGTACGGACGGGCACAGGGCGAGCAGCTCCGCGGGGTGCGCGAGGACCACGGCCGGTGCGGCGGCGAGCAGTTCGGCGGGGTCGGACAGGGCCCACAGGGCACCGGCGGAGGTCACACCGGCGCCGTGCGCGCTCTCGATGTCGGTCGGCGCGTCGCCCACCATGATGGCCTCATCGGGTGCGAAGCCCAGCAGGTCCAGGGCGTGCTCGACGATGTCCGGCGCGGGCTTGGGACGGGCGATCTCGTCCGAGCCGATCACATGGTCGAAGAAGGGCAGCAGATTCAGGGTGCCGAGCAGGGACCGCGCGCGCGGCCCGCTCTTGCCGGTGGCGACGGCGAGCCGCAGTCCGCGTACCCGCAGGGTCAGGAGCAGCTCCACGATGCCGTCGAAGACCGGCACCTGCGAGGCGAGCCGGTAGCTCTCGCGGACGAACGGCTCCTCCATCTCCAGGGGCAGCCCCATGATCCGCATGATGTCCGGGAAGTAGCGCCCGAGGTGCAGGCGGTACTCGTCGAACGGTGCCGGGCCGTCACCGACGACTTCCTTGTACGCGACGGCGAACGCCTCGTACATCACCGCGAAGCTGTCGACGAGGACGCCGTCCAGGTCGAAGACGACAGCGCGGCGCACCACGTGGGGCGGGCCGGTGACGGTGGCCGTGCCGCCCGCCGCCGCGTGCTGGACGTCGTCCCGCTGAGTCGAAACAGGTGCTCTCACCGGCTTCGTCACCTCCTACTGATGGGCGGGCACGGCGGTTCGCTCGTGCGCGCGGTGGGCCGAGGAGTAGAAGTCCTCGATGACACCGACCGTGGTACGGGCCTCGGCGGCGGCTCTGCCGCGCCGGCGGGGGTCGGCGGGCAGGGCGGCGAGCGTGTCGAGCTGGCGCCCGTACTCGCTGCCGATGGGCTCGTCCGGGACGGGTACCGGCGTGGTGGTGCCCTCGCGGGTCAGCGTCAGTTCCGGGCGGGCCAGACGGTTGGGGCTGAAGCCGAAGGTGCAGCGCAGCTCAGCGGTGCCGGCGCTGCCGGTGAGCTGGATACGGGTCGTGTCGCGGGCCTCGTGGGAGGCCCAGCCGGCGCGCAGCGAGACCGAGACGCCGTCGGCGCGTACGAAGAAGCCGCGGGCGGTGTCCTCGACGTCGCCGGCGCCGCCCGCGCCCGCGTCGTCCCGCCAGGCCGCGCTCCAGGTACCGGCGCCGACGAAGTCGTTCGAGGTCACGCCGACGGTCTGGGTGAAGGGGGCCGGGCCGAGCAGGGCGGCGAGCGTGTCGAACAGGTGCCAGCCGAGGTCGAAGAGGACGCCGCCCCCGGCCTTGCTGCGCTGGGTGAACCAGCCGCCCGCCTGCGGGATGCCGCGGGCCCGCACCCAGGACAGGTCGACGTGGCGGACGCGGCCCAGTTCGGGCACCAGGCGGGCCAGGGCGCGCACGTCGGCGCGGTGCGGGGCGGCGCTGCCGGCGAGCAGGGTGGCGCCGCCCGCGCGTTCGGCGGCGGCCAGCAGGTCGGCCTCGGCGGTGGTGAGGCAGACGGGTTTCTCCAGGAAGACGCAGATGCCGCGGCGCAGCAGTGCGGCGGCGACCTCGGCGTGCAGGTGGTTGGGGACGGCGACGAC
>NZ_JBEXOS010000112.1:0-14089 GCF_040611655.1 Streptomyces sp. NPDC006552 | reverse complement strand
GCGTTCACCCCGGGGCTGATCGCCAGTCTCGAACCGTGGATCACCGAACTGACCGGGCAGCTCCTGGACACCGCCGCCGGGGACGCCTTCGATCTGGTGGACACGCTCGCCAATCCGCTGCCGGTGACGGTCATCGCGCGGATGCTGGGCGTGCCGACCGAGGACCGTGACCGCTTCCAGGGCTGGGCGGACCAGCTGCTGTCCACCGACCCGGAGGATCCGCGGAGCGTGCGCCGCATGGAGGAGACGGCGGTCACCATCTCCGCCTACCTCCAGGGCTTCATCGAGGCCCGGCGCGAGGAACCGCGCACCGATCTGCTGAGCACCCTGGTCGGCGCCGAACTCGACGGTGAGCGCCTCGAGGACGAGGACATCGCGAGCTTCGCGACCCTGCTCCTGCTCGCCGGGCACATCACCACCTCGGTGCTCGTCGGCAACGCGCTGCTGTGCCTGGACCGCGACCCCGGGCTGCTGGCGAAGGTGCGCGCGGACCGCTCGCTGATCCCGGCCGTGATCGAGGAGACGCTGCGGCTGCGCCCGCCCTTCACCCGGATCGAGCGGGTCACCACGGCCGCGACGACGCTCGCCGGAGCGGAGGTCGCCCCCGACACCCTCATCCATCTGTGGCTGCTGTCGGCCAACCGCGACGGCGAGGTCTTCGAGGACGCCGACGCGTTCCGTCCGGACCGCGCCAACGCCCGGCAGGCCGCGTTCGGTCACGGCATCCACTACTGCATCGGGGCGCCGCTGGCCCGCCTCGAGGGCCGGATCGCGCTGGAGGCCCTGCTCGACCGCTACGACCGTATCGGCGTCGACCCCGCGGCGCGGCTCAGCTGGCACGGCACCAACGTCTTCGGCGCACGCCACCTGCCGCTGCGCGTCCACCGTGCCTGAGGCCGTCCCGTCCGGACGTCTCTCCCGCCCCATCGCCCCTCCCCTCTTCGCCGTTGGAGTGAGTCCATGAAGACCAGGCCCGACCCGCCCGTGATCCCCTCGGAACGCGGGACGTGCCCGTTCGACCCGCCCGCCGCGTACGCCCGGCTGCGCGCCGAGGAGCCGGTCAGCCCCGTCACCTTCCAGGTGGCGCCCAAGGACACCACCGGCTGGCTGGTGACCCGGCACGACCTGGTCCGGCAGATCCTCGCCGACGACCGCTTCAGCCACCGCAACGAACTCCTCGCCCATGTGGTCGCGCCGCCGTTCCCGATGACCGAGTACGCGCCGCAGCCCTCGCCGCCCGGCTCGTTCGCGAAGACGGACGCCCCCGAGCACACCAAGTACCGGCGGCTGCTCGCCGGTCACTTCACGCTGCGCCGCATCCAGCAGTACGAACCGCGGCTGACGCGGATCGTCGACGAGGCGCTGGCGGAGATGGCGGCCACGGGCTCCCCCGCCGACCTGGTGAGCGACTTCGCGGAGAAGGTCAGTCTGCGCTCGGTGTGCTCGCTGATGGACGTCACCCCGGAGCTGATGGACGGCATCCAGGAGCATTTCTCGGCGCTGATGACGCTCACGTACACGCTGGAGGAGTTCATCCACCACGTGGAGTCCATGGACGGGCTCATCCGTCCCATGGTCAAGGAGCGGATGGCGCAGCAGGGCGAGGACTTCTTCGGGCGGCTCTCGGCGACCGGCGAGCTGAGCGAGGACGAGCTGGTCAACCTGGCCGTCCTCACCCTGGGCGGCTCGCTGGACACCACGCCCAACATGCTGGCCCTGAGTACCTTCGCGCTCCTCGAACACCCGGACCAGCTGGCCCTGTTGCGCGCGCGGCCGGAGCTGTACGAGGCCGGCGCCGTGGACGAGCTGCTGCGCTACCTGACGATCTCCCAGATGGGGTCGAGCCGGTGCGCGATCGAGGACGTCGAGATCGGCGGCACGACCATCAAGGCCGGTCAGACGGTGGTGCTGTCGCTGCCGGCCGCCAACCGCGACCCCGAGGTCTTCGACGACCCGGACCGGCTCGACGTGACCCGCGTCCCGCGCAAGCACCTCGCCCTCGGCTTCGGCGCGCACCAGTGCCTGGGCCAGCACCTGGCCCGCTCCAGCATGCGGATCGGGCTGCGGGGCCTGTTCGAGCGGTTCCCGGCGCTGCGCCTCGCGACCCCGGCGGACGAGGTGCCGCTGCGGGACCGCGCCGTGCACTACGGCGTGGACCGGCTCCTCGTGGCCTGGGACTGAGGCGGCCGTGGCACGGAAGGACACCGCGATGAGGAACCCGGGCACGGGAAGGAAGGGCGCCTCCGCGTTCCGCACGGTCGTGGAGAGCCGCGTGGAGCGGGTGCACACCGTCCGCGCCGGCGGGGCCGACGGCCGCCGCGTCCGTCTCAGCGGCTACGACCTGCTGACCGGCCCGTGGTACACGCCGCTGACCTTCTTCTACCGCGACACCCTCGACGGCGCGGCGCTGCGCGACTCCCTGGCGCGCACGCTGCGCCGCTACCCGCTGCTGGCGGGGCGTCTGGAACGGGACGTGGACGGCGGGCTGAGCGTGGTCTGCAACGACGCGGGCGTGCGGTTCACCGAGGCGTCGTGTCCCGATCCGATGCGCGACTACGGTCATGGGCTGCGCGCCGCTCCGGTGATCGGGAGCCTGCTGCGCGAGGTGAGCGCCTTCGGCGTCATCGGCCGGGACACGCCGCTGCTCAAGGTCCGGCTGACGCAGATGCGCGGCGGCGGTTCGGTCCTCGGTGTGCTGATCAACCACAGTCTGGCGGACGGCGGCAGCACCGTCGCGTTCCTGGAGAGCTGGTCGCGCGAGCACCTCGGCCTCGCCTGGGACGGCCCCTCCCACGACCGTGCGGTGCTGGACGCTCTCGGGCGGCCGTCGCCGGACCCGGCGACGCGGCAGGGGCGCGCTTTCCTCGGAGTGGGCCGGCTGCGGCACCTGACGACCACGCTGCGGGCGGGCAGCAACAAGCTCGCCACCGTCACGACCCGGTTCACCGCGGCGGAACTGGCCGCGCTCAAGGCCGAGGCCCGGCGCACCCTGCCGGAACCCGGCGCCTGGGCGTCGACGAACGACGCGCTGACCGCCCATCTGTGGCAGGTCCTCGCCGAGTTGCGGGCCCGCCCCGCGGACGTGACCGAGTGGCTCGGGCTGATCGTCGGGGTGCAGCACCGGCTCGGCGGCGCGCTGCCGGCGTCGTACTGGGGCAACTGCGTCAGCAACAGCTGGACCTCCCGCACGGCGGGCCGGCTGCGTGCGGCGCCGCTGGGCGCGCTCGCGCGGGAGGTGCGGAACTGCCTGGAGAGCAACACCGAGGACAAGATCCGGGACGAGATCGCCTTCCTCAACTCCTACCGGCGCAAGGGAGTCTCCCGCCATGTGATGTCGGTGCGGGCGCCCGACGTGGCGACGGCGGCCGTCTCGGTCAACAACTGGTCGCAGTTCCCGCTGTACCGGATCGACCTGGGCGCGGGACGGCCGTTCTGGTACGAGTTCCCCGACCTTCCGATACCGACCGTGCACATCGCGCCGACGCCGGAGGAGGACGGGGGCCGGGACGTCTACCTGTGCCTGCCCGAGGCGGACGCCGCCCGCGTCGGCACCGCGCCCTGGCGCGAGCGCCTGCACGCATGGAACGGGTCCGCCGGCCAGGTGTCGACCGGACGCGACGGATCCGCCGGAACGGGCTCGGACGAGGACCGGCGGGACGAGGGCGCCGTCGTAGGAAAAGAGTGATGTAGGACTTCCCCCAGCTCGCGATGGGCAAGGATAGCGGGGGCAGGGGGAGAAGCGAGGTGCGGTGGGCGGTCTTCACGTAACCTCCCCGCTGACCGCACACGTGTCCCGGGTCGCCGCGGCGGTCCGGGAGGGAGGACAGGGGATGACCGCTGCGCACCGGAGCAGTCCTGGGGAGCGACTCGCCGACGAACCGGACCCGGAGCCGGTGGAGCGGGAGCACGAACTCGCCGTCCTCGACAGGCTGACCCGGCACACCGCAGCCGGCGGGCCCGCCCTGGTGCTGCTCGAAGGCCCCGACGGCATCGGCAAGACGACCCTGCTGCACGCCCTGCTGGCCCGGGCCCGGTCGCTCGGCCTGCACGTCGCCCACACCCGCGCCGGACAGGCGGGACACCGGCTCCCGCTGAGCACCACCCACTCCCTGCTGGCCGGGCTGGGCGCGGACGGCTCGGCCAGGTCGCCGCTGACCGCGTGGCCGAGCGCGCCCGGCGGGCCCGAGACCCGGCCGCACGGGCCGCCCTGCTACGACATCGACGCCCCGGCGGTCTCCTTCGGTGTACTGGCCGAGCTGCACGAATTCGTCCGGTCCGCCGCGGCGAACGGCCCGCTGGTCCTCGCCGTCGACGACGCCGAGGACGCCGACTCCGCGTCCCAGCGGTTCCTCGCCCACACCGCGCGCCGGCTGGCCGGGCTGCCCGTGCTCCTGGCCCTCGCCCGACGCAGCGGCACCCATGTGCCGCCCCTGAACGAGGTGGCCGCCCTCCCCCTCTGCCACATCCTGCGGCCCCGCCCGCTCACCAGCACCGGCATCGGCCGGCTGACCCGCCGGCTCAACGGGACGGAGACCGACCCCGACTTCCAGGAGTCGTGCCTGGCCGCCACCAACGGCAATCCGCTGATGGTGACCCGGCTGCTCAGGGCGCTCCAGGATGAGGAACTCCCCCTGACGGCCGCCCACTTCACCGCCATGGGTGAGCACGACGTCCCCGCCTTCCGGCTGCGGGCGGCCCGGCTGCTGCACCGGCAGCCCGAAGCCACCGTCCAGGCGGCCCGGGCGCTGGCGGTGCTGGGCGACGGCGCGGCCGCGGAGACCTGCGCACGCCTGGCCCACCTGGACAGCACCGCCTTCGCCCGCTCGGTACTGATGCTGGTCTCCATCGGGCTCGTCACCTCGAACGGCGACGGAACCTGGTCCTTCTCCCACGCCCTGCTGCGCAACGTCGTCCTCGGCGACATGGCGCGGGACGAACTCGCCCGCGCCCATCACCGGGCCGCCCGGCTGCTGCACGACAGCGGGGCGCGGCCCGCGGACGTGGCCGAGCACCTGTGCCGCGCCCCGGACGCCATGCCGCAGCCGTGGGCCCGCGCGGTGCTGCGGGAGGCGGCCCGCGAGGCGATGCTGCGCGCCGCGCCGGGCCGGGCGGTGGAACTGCTGCGGCCGTGCGTGCCCGAAGGCAGCGAGGACGCGTGCGAGCCGAGCCTGCTCGTCGAACTCGGCACGGCGGAGATACGGATCGACCCGAAGGCCGGCGTCCGCCATCTGACGGCGGGGCTCGAGCGGGCGTCCTCGCCCGCGCTGCGGCTGACGGCGCTGGGCGCTCTCGCCGAGGCCCTCACCCGTCAGGGGCAGGTGGCCCGCGCGGTGGCGCTGCTCGACCGCTACCGTTCCGACGCGGCGACCCCGGCGTCCGGCATCGTGGGCGCCCAGCTCATCGAGGCGCAAGTGCTGATCACCGCCACGGTCGACCGGGCCGGTTACCGCCAGCTCCTGGAGACCGTCGCCTTCGACCTCTCGCTGCCCAGCGACACCGCCGAGGAGCGGGCGCTGCTCGCGGCCCGCGCCGTCATCTCCGTCTCCCGCCTGGACCGCGTCGCCGAAGCGGTCGCCGCCGCCCGCCGTGTCATCGGCCGCGGCTCGTCGACCACCGACGCCACGGCCTTCCTCGGCTGCGCGGCCTCGGTGCTCCTCTACGCCGACCTGCCCCACGAAGCGGGGCGCGTGTACCGGCAGTTGCTCGACGAGACCGACCCGCTGCTCGACCAGAACTATCCGAGCCTGCTCGCCCTGAACGCGGAGGCGCACCAACGCCTCGGCGCCCTCGACGAGGCACTGCGCGCCACCGCGACGGCGCTGGAGGAAGGGACCGTCTCGCGTGCCACCGCGCATCAGGCGCTGCCGCTGGCGGTACGTCTGCAGGCTCTGCTCGACCGGGGCGACCTCAAGGAGGCGGCTCTCCTGGACAAGCAGATCCCCGATCCGGTCCAGGGCGACGGCTGGCAGTGGAACGAGGTGCTGTGCGCCCGCGGACGGCTGCATCTGGCGATGAACGATCCCGAGCGGGCCCTGGCACAGCTCGAGGAGTGCGGCCGCCGGCAGGTGCAGTGGCAGCGCACCAGTCCGGCCCTGTCGTTTTGGTGGTACTGGGCCGGGCACGCCCATCTCGCCCTCGGGAACCGGCACGCGGCCGTGGCCCTGGCCGAGGAGGCCGTCGGCCACGCGCGGGCCGCGGACCTGCCGTGCGCGCTGGGTACGGGGCTCGGCCTGTGGGCGCAGGCCCTCGGCGACGACGAGAGTCCGCCGCTCCTGGAGGAGGCCGAGCAGGTGCTCGCGGGCACCGCGGCGGCGCTGATGCGTGCCCGGGTTCGGGTCGCGCGCGGGCAGACGCTCCAGCGGCTCGGATACAAGAAGGCCGCCCGCGAAGTACTGCGTCAGGGCTGGGAGGAGGCGTACACCGTCGGCGCCCGGTCCCTGCACCGCGTCGCCCACCAGGCCCTGCTCGCAACCGGCGCACGTCCTCGCCGTCCGGTCTCCCGGGGGCCGGCGGCGCTCACCCAGAGCGAGGACCAGGTGGCCCGGCTCGCGGCGGACGGCAGGTCCAACGCGTGGATCGCCGAGACGCTGTTCGTCACGCAGCGGACGGTGGAGGTCCATCTCACCTCGGTGTATCGCAAGCTGGGTCTGTCCGGGCGGCGTGAGCTGCGGGACGCCCTGGAGTCGGCGGACGCCGGTGGACGCACGTCGGGGAAGTGACCGACCGTAGGCGGGCCCGGCGCTGAGCACCGCGCCCCGTACCTGTCGGAAAGCTGTCGATTTCCGCCGGGCGCGCCACAGCTATTGACGGGCATTCAGTCATGCCGCCGACAATGGGCCGATGCATGATGGCGTTCCCGGAAATCGCGCCCCGCGCACCGGGCCGGGGGCCCGGCCCGGACTCGTTTACCGCGGCCTGCCGCTCACGCGGAATCGGCCGTGCGTCCCGGCGCCTGTCGCTCTGCGGAAGCCCCCGGCGCCGACCGGCAGTTACTCGCTCGGTCCGGGGCGGCCGACGGCCCCGCCACGCGTACGCATGCGCTTTCTGCAATTTGGCGCACAATACGGTCCGGACAGTGGCCTCCTTTCTCCCCTTGCTGGCGCGCCCCTCGCTGTGATCTGCTGCCACTCAAGCTTTCAAGCACCAATGAGTGCATTTTCGGGACTTCACCTGGCACGAGCCACGCCTTTGAATTGACCGCATGCCACAGCGACCTACGAAGTCCCGCCCGGCACCGTTCGGCGCCGGCGCACATGAGGGAGCAGCAGCACCGTGTTGTTAGAACGCGAGTCGGCCCTGTCGCAGGCCACCGCCGCACTGCGCCGCGCCGTGCACGGACAGGGCTCGCTCCTGGTCGTGCAGGGCCCGATGGGCGCGGGCCGGTCGGCGTTCCTGGAGTCCCTGGCCACCCTCACCCAGGAGCAGGGCATCCGGCTGCTGCGGGCCCAGGCGTCGGCCGCCGAGGAGAAGTTCCGGCTCGGCGTGGTACGGCAGTTGGTGGACTCGCTGCGCGGGGTCGCCCCGGCCGAGGAGATCGCGCACCTGTTGGGCCAGTCGGCGAAGGCGCTGCCCGAGGGCACTTTTCCCGCCGTCCCGGACGACCTGGTCGCGGGGCGCCCGCCCTGGTCCGCGCTCACCTGGCCGCAGGCCCCCCGCTGGCTGGCGGCCCTCCTCGGCTCCCTCGCGCAGGAGGGGCCGCTCGTCCTCATGGTGGACGACCTCCAGTGGGCGGACATCGAGTCGCTGCAAGCGCTCGCACTGCCGCTGGCGCACCGCGCGCGAAGACGGATCCTCTTCGTGTTCTCCGTGCTTCCCGGCGACGTACGCGGCAACCGCCAGCACGTACGCGACCTGCTCGCCCCGCTGGAGCGCGCGGCGGCACCGGCCGCTGCCGAACGCCCCTACGAATCCGTCGACGAGGCACACGACCAGACCCTGGAACTGTCCGCACTCGGCGTCAACAGCGTGCGCCTGCTCGTGGAGCAGGCCTTCGGGGACGCGGCGGACGCGGTGTTCGTGGACACCGTGGCGGCGCGCACCGGCGGCAATCCGCTGCTGCTGCGGACGGTTCTGGACGAGGCGCACTACCTGCGCCTGCGCCCCACGGCGGAGGACGCCGCCGTCGCCGCGACCCTGCGTCCCGAGCGGGTACGCCAGCGCCTCGACACCTTCCTGCGCTCCCAGCCCGACCATGTGCGCCGCACCGCCTACGCGCTGACCGTCCTCGGCTCGGCCGCGGACGCGCAGTCCGTCGCCCGCCTCGCCGAGACCGACGCCGCGGGGCTCACGGAGGCGATCGGCGTACTGCACCGCGTCGGCCTCGCCGATCCGCGCGCCTGCCGGCTCACCTCGGGCACGGTCCTGCGGGATCTGCTGGAAGAGAGCATGCCCGCGCAGGAGCGCACCGCCATGCGCGGGGTCGCGGCCGAGCTGCTGCACCGCACCGGGCATCCGGCCGAACTCGCCGCGGAGCAGCTGATGGGCGCGATCTCCCTGCGCGGCCCGGAGGCGGTGCGGATCCTGCGGACCGCGGCGGACAGCGCGCTGCGCCGCGGTTCGCCCCGGGACGCGGCACGCTATCTGCGGCGCGCCCTGCTCGACTCCTCGCTCTCCGGGCGCGACCGGGCCCGGCTGCTCATCGGTCTCGCGACCGCCGAGCGCAGCTTCGCCACCGCCGCTTCCCTGCGCCACATGGTGGAAGCCATGCCGCTGCTCGACTCGGTGCGGGAGCGGGCCGAGGCGATCGTGCGCCTCGGGCCGCTGCAGATGGACCCGCCGGCGTTCCGCATCGACTCCATCCGGGCCGCCGTCGCCGAAGAACTGCGGCGCTGCGGCAGGGAGGACTGGCTGGAGCACGAGCTGGCCCTGCGTCTGGAGGCGCGCGAACACATCTTGTCCGCGCAGGACCCCCAGCACATCCAGCGGGCCCTGCGCCGCTTCCGCGACCTCGGCCCGACGCCCCGGCTGGCCACCACGGGCGAGCGGGAGCTGGTCACGTCTTTGATGCACATCGCGTTCGTGGCCAACGCGGTCCCGGCGCACCAGCTGACATCGTTGTCCACTCGGCTGCTGGAACGCGAGCCTCCGACCCCCGAACACGTCCACACCACAGTGCCGTTGGCCGTGAACATTCTGGCCGGTGCCGGCGTCGTCGACGGTGCGGCCCACTGGCTCCGCGAGGCCAACCGGCTCGCCCAGCGCCGCGGCGGTGACGTGGAACAGGCCGTCATCCGCTGCGAACAGGCCCTGGTCGCGCTCGCCGACGGCCACCGGGCCTACGCCCGGGACAAGATCATCCAGGCCGACGCGCTGGCGGGTCCGGAGACCAGCGGGCTGCCCACCGTGTGCGCGGCCGTCCTCGCCATGGTCGCGATGAACACCGGACGGCCGGAACTCGCGGCGCAGATACTCACCCAGCACCGGCTGCACGCCGAGAACCAGCATCTGGCGGCGATCCTGCACGTCGCGCGCGGATCGCTCGCGGCGCGGCGCGACGAGCCCAGGGCCGCGCTCGACCACTACCGGGCGGCCGGCCGGCGCATCGAGCAGATCGGCTGGCTCAACCCGGTCGTCCTGCCGTGGTCCTCGTGCGCGGCTCTCATGCACCGCCGGCTCGGCGAGCACGAGGAGGCGAGGGCCGCGGCGCAGCTGGAAGTCGACCGGTACCGCGCGTGGGGGTCCGACAGCAGGCTGGGCCGCTCCCTGATCGTCCTGGGCAGAGTCACCCCGGGGCGGCAGGGCGTGGAGGTGCTCGACGAGGCTGTGGCGCTGCTGGAGAAAGGCAACAACGGTTACGATCTGTGCCGGGCCGTGTATGCGCTGGCCACCCATGAGGAAACCAAGCGCAACCGGAGGAGTTCGGGCCTCAAACGGGCCTTGGAGCTGGCTGTGGATCACGACCTTCCCCGGCTGGCCGAAGAGATACGCGGCAAGCTGGCCGAACGGACGGGCAAATCCGCGGCGTCGGGCAACCGGCTCACCCCGTCGGAAAGCAAAGTCGCCCGCCTCGCCGCCAGCGGTCTCAGCAACTCCGGGATATCCGGCCAACTGGGTACGTCGTCACGCATGGTGGAGAAACATCTCACCAACTCCTATCGGAAGTTAGGGATTTCCGGACGCCCCGAGCTGCACGCGGCACTCCAAAGGCTCGACGGGGAGCCGCAATCCTGAACCGGGCACCAGACGGACACCGTCGAACGGGAAACGGGCGGCGGTGCGGGCATCGCTTCCGGACACCACCGGGCGCGGACACACGAGCGACCCGAACCCGACATGAAGCCGAGATGAAAACCTCACGCTGTGTGACTCTTGGCCGCTCAGGCGGGTCATCGATCGCCCGGCAAGGTCGTGCCGGTTCCTTGCCCACCGCACCACCGAACCACCGAACCACAGTGTTTTGGAGCCATGCAAAAGTTTGCTTGACCGGCCCGCAGCTGGATTCCTAGGCTCCTTCACAGTTGATCAGAGGCGTTCACGACGAGCCATCGACCGATCCTCAAGGCCCCGGCAAGCAGCACCGCCTCCGATCGGAACTGCCTACAGGCAGTGATCCCCCACAGGTGAATGCAGAAAGACGGTGCGTCGCAGTGACCACGCGAATAGCAGGCCCTTGGCACAACAGAGACAGGGCCGCAGCTCCGCACACTTCCTCGGCTCCTCAGCGGACACAGCACGATGGCCGGCCACACCATCAGACCAATCGCCGCCTGTACACGGCGCACATCGACACCGATATGCAGATCGTGGCGGCGGAACCTGATTTCTCCGTCCAGTTCGGCCGCACCTCGGTCGACGTCTGCGGACGGAATCTCTACGAGCTTCTGCACCCCAGCTCCCCCTCGGTGCTCAACCGCCACTTCAACCGGCTCTCGGAGGGGCGCTGCAACCGCTTCGCCACACGCATGGTGGGTCTGGGCGACGAGGGCCGGGCCTTCTCCGGAGAGCTGACCGGCATCGCCGTACAGAACACCACCGGACTGCTGTCGGGCATCGTGGTGCAGGTGCGGCCGGACGAGGCCGCGGACGGCACGGACCCCGAGGAGTGCGTCTTCGCTCCCAAGGAGCGGCTGCTCAGCAAGCTCGACGCGCAGGTCCTCGAAGGAGTGGCCAGCGGCGCTTCCACGGTGCAGCTCGCGACCCGGCTCTACCTGAGCCGGCAGGGCGTCGAGTACCACGTCGGTCTCATGCTGCGGAAGCTCAAGGCACCCAACCGTGCCGCCCTCGTGGCGCGCGCCCATTCGATGGGCATGCTGTCGGTCGGCCAGTGGCCGCCGCGGGTGCTGCCGGAGTTCATCAAGTAGCGCCTCTCGAGCGCGGCGACGCCGCGACGCCTTCGCAGTGCCACGGCGGCCGTACCGGCATCGGTACGGCCGCCGGCTCATGCGTGCGGACCGCGCGGCGCCGTGGCCCCGCAGGGGAGCACTGCGCCGCGCGGGCCACGCTGCTTCCTACTGTCTACTCCACGCTCCGCGCCCTACTGTTCCAGCTCGCGGCTGATGAGGTCGAACAGCTCCTCGTCGCTGGCCTCTTGCAGCAGGTCGCCGAGAGCCGCGCCGTCCGCCTCGTCGGTGTCATCCGTCGCCTCGACCTCGCCCAGGAGCGTCCTCAGGCGGGCGCTGAGCAGCGTACGGGCGTCCTGGTCGGGGCCGGCGCGCATGATGCGGGCGAACCCGGTCTCCAGGTCGGCCAGCAGGGTCGCCATGGTCCCGCCTCCGCCGGAGAGTTCGGCGTCGAGGTGCTGGGCGAGCGCTCCCGGCGAGGGATGGTCGAAGATCAGGGTCGCCGGCAGCGACAGACCGGTGTCCTTGATCAGGGTGTTGCGCAGCTCGACCGCGGTGAGCGAGTCGAACCCCATGTCGCGAAAGGCCCGGTCCGCGCCGACGGCGGTGGTGTCGGCGTGCCCGAGGGCCTGCGCGGCGACGCGCCGCACATGGGCCAGGAGGGCGTCGGCGCGCCCCTGCGGTGACAGCGCGGCCACCTGCTCGACCAGCGCGGGCAGCGCTCCTCCGGGCGCGGGCGCCGCGTCCTGCGCCCCTATGACCGCGTCGGCCTGCGGCAAGCCCTTCAGCAGCGGGCTGGCGCGCCGGCTGGTGAACGCCGGGACGAAGCGCGGCCACTCCACGTCGGCCACCACCACCGGGCCGCCGCTCCCGGTCAGCGCGCTCTCCAGCCCCACCAGGGCACGCCCCGGATCCATCACCCGCAGGCCGCGGCGCTCCAGCTCACTCGCGCCCGCGTCCGAGACCATGCCGCCGCCGGACCAGGGCCCCCAGGCCACCGAGACGCCCACCGCCCCGCGGGCACGCCGCTGCTCCACGACCGCGTCGGCCCAGGCGTTGGCCGCCGCGTACGCCGCCTGGCCGCCGCTCCCCCACACCCCGGCGATCGACGAGAACACCACGAAGGCACGGAGATCCCGGTCGCGCGTCAGCTCGTCCAGATACACCGTGCCCCGTGCCTTCGCCGCCATGGCCCGTTCGACCTGAGCGGGCGTCATGGTGTCGATCGGGCCCACGTCGAGGACGCCGGCCAGGTGGGCGATGCCGTCGACCCGGTGCGCCGTGAGAAGGGCGGCGACCTGGGCACGGTCGGCGACGTCGCACGCGACGACCTCCACGCGTTCCGCGCCGGCCGCCCTCAGCCGCGCCACCGCGTCGGCGGGTCCCTGGGTTGCCGGACCGCTGCGGCTCGCCAAGACGAAGTCCTTGGTCCCGCGCCCGGCGAACCACTCGGCGACCCGCATGCCGAGCGCGCCGGTCCCGCCGGTGACGAGGAGGCTGCGCGGAGTACGCCGGCTGTCGTCATCGTCGCCGGTCGGGGCGGGCAGCGGGCCCGGACGCAGCCTGCGGGCATGGACGGCCGCGCCCCGCACCGACACCTGGTCCTCGTCACCCGTGGACAACAGCGTGGCGAGAGAGGCGAGTCCGTCGTCGCCTGGCTCGGGGGCCAGGTCGACGAGGCCGCCCCAGCGTTCCGCGTGCTCCAGCGCCGCCACGCGTCCCAGCCCCCATGCGGCGGCCTGCGCCGGGTTCTCGGGCGCCCGTCCGGGCCCGAACCCGGCCTGTGTGACCACCCACAGCGGCGCCGACGCCTTGAGGTCGCCCAGGGCCTGGACGAGCGCCATCGTGGTCACCACGCCATGATCGTCCGACTCGGACGCACCGGTCCGTGGCAGCGACAGGCAGGAGAGCACACCGGCCGGCTCCGCACCCGCGAAGGACGACGCCAGTACCCGAGCGAGCCCTTCCCTGTCCAGGGCATCGCAGGTCAGCCGCTCCAGACCGGGGGCGAACCGCTCCAGCCCGGCCAGAGGCACGGCTCCGGGCGCCTGGAGCAGCAACCAGCGTCCGCCGAGCGGCACAGGGGACGGCAGCGCCACCGGTTCCCATGTGACGCGGTAGCGCCAGCTGTCGACCTCGGCACGTGCCATGTGCCCGCGGCGCAGCTCGGTCAACGCGGGCAGCACGGCCTTCAGCGCGTCGTCCGGCACGCCCAGGGTGCCCGCGAGGTCCGGTGCCCCTCCTTCGACGACCGACCAGAACGACGCGTCGTCGCCCGACCCCGATCCGGCTGCCGCCGGGTGGCCGCCGGTGACCGTGGGCCAGAAACGTGTGCGCTGGAACGCGTACGTGGGCAGGTCCACCGGTTCGCCACCCACACCGCTGCCCAGTGCGGGGGCCCAGCTCATCTCCCCGCCGTCCACATGGAACTTGGCCATCGCGCGGAGTACGGCCATGTACTCGGACCCGTCCTTGCGGAGCACCGGCACGTGCAGGGCGTCGCTGTCCGCGGCGCCGTCCTGGGCGAGGGCGGTCAGGGTCCCGTCGGGGCCGATTTCCAGGAAACGTGTCACGCCTTCGGACACGAGTGCGCCGACACCGTCGGCGAAACGGACCGCCTGACGGACGTGGCGGACCCAGTACTCGGCCGACGTCAACTCGCCCTCGGTGGCGAGGCGTCCGGTCAGGTTCGAGACGACGGGGATCGTCGGAGTGGCGTAGGTGATCTGCTCGGCCACGGCGCGGAAGGCGTCGAGCATCGGCTCCATGAGCGGGGAGTGGAAGGCGTGCGAGACGCGGAGGCGGGAGGT
>NZ_JBEXOS010000111.1:0-14247 GCF_040611655.1 Streptomyces sp. NPDC006552 | reverse complement strand
GGGGCGAGGGGCCCCGGCCGCACAGCGGCTCACTCGGCGACGGCGGTCACCGTGCCCGCGCCGACGGTCCGGCCGCCCTCGCGGATCGAGAAGCCGAGGCCGGGCTCCAGCGGCACGTCACGGCCGAGTCCGACCGTCATGGTGACGGTCGAGCCGGGCCGGGCGGCACCCGCGTCGCCGAGGTCGACGTCCCCGACGACGTCGGCGGTGCGCAGGTAGAACTGCGGCCGGTAGCCGGTGGCGAGCGGGGTGCTGCGGCCGCCCTCCGCCGCGGACAGGACGTACACCTGGGCGGTGAAGCGCCGGGCGGGCCGGACGCTGCCGGGGTGGGCGACGACGTGGCCGCGCCGCACCGCGTCCCGGGGCACGCCGCGCAGCAGCAGCGCCACGTTGTCCCCGGCCAGCGCCTCGTCCATCGGCTTGCCGAAGGTCTCGACCCCGGTGACCACGGTCTCGCCCTCCTTGAGGGTGTCGGCCCCGTACACGCGGACGCGGTCGCCCACGCGGACCCGGCCGCGCTCGACGGCGCCGGTGACGACGGTGCCGCGCCCGCTGATGGTCAGCACGTTCTCGACCGGCATCAGGAACGGCGCGTCCACGTACCGCTCGGGCACCGGCACGTAGGTGTCGACGGCGTCGAGCAGCGCCTCGATAGACGCCTCCCAGCGCGGGTCGCCCTCGAGGGCCTTGAGGCCGGAGACGCGGACCACGGGCACGCCGTCGCCGCCGTAGCCGTGCGCGGAGAGCAGCTCGCGGACCTCCAGTTCGACGAGGTCGGTGAGCTCCTCGTCGCCGGCGTCCGCCTTGTTGAGGGCCACGACGATGTGGTCGACTCCCACCTGCCGCGCAAGCAGCACGTGTTCGGCGGTCTGCGGCATGATCCCGTCGAGCGCGGAGACGACGAGGATCGCGCCGTCGAGCTGGGCCGCGCCCGTGACCATGTTCTTGATGTAGTCGGCGTGGCCGGGCATGTCGACGTGCGCGTAGTGCCGGGTGTCGGTCTCGTACTCGACGTGCGCGATGTTGATGGTGATGCCGCGCTGCGCCTCCTCCGGGGCCTTGTCGATCCGGTTGAAGGGGACGAAGGTGCTCGCGCCGCGGCCGGCGAGGACCTTGGTGATGGCGGCGGTGAGGGTGGTCTTGCCGTGGTCGACGTGGCCCATGGTGCCGATGTTCAGGTGCGGCTTGGTGCGCACGTATGCCGTCTTGGGCATGCTGGGTGGTCCCTTCCGGAACGTCTGAGTCACTCAGATACGCGAGGGCCTCCTACGGGAGGCGGGGACCCCTGAACCGTGCCGACCCTCCCCCTGCGGGGTCCGCCGGAATGTCCGGAGAGGGTCAGCTTCGCGCGCCGTCGACGGCCGCTGCGAGCAGGACGGCAGCCTGAGCTGCGTCCGCGACTGCGGACGGAGCTGCGAGGAAGGCGTGCCGGAACATGTGCAGATCATCCCCGACGGCCCGGGCCGCGTCGAACGGTTTTCGGGCCGCCGCCGGACGGCGGGGAACAGGGTGAGGAGGGTCGAACTGTGGGCTATGGCACGGAGAAAGGTGGGAAAAGTGAGAGGCAACCTACGGCGATCTTATGTGCGTGTCAGTTAGTCTCCCCGGATGTTCGAACCCGTAGCCGCCCGTCCCGCCCACCTGACCGCGCGCTGCACCCGAGCCCTCCTCTCCCCCTGGTCGAGACTGTCGCTCCTGGTGCTGCTGCTCGCGGCGGGCGGCACGTGCGTGCTGCTCTTCGAGCCGCAGCGGCTGCTGTCCGGGGCGTGGAAGGCCGAGGTGGGCGGCGCGGCGGCGCTGGTGCTGTTCGCCGTGGCGTACGGGGTGTGCACGGTCGCGTTCCTGCCGCGCCCGCTGCTGAACCTGGCGGCGGGGGCCCTGTTCGGCTCGCAGCTGGGTCTGGTCGGGGCGATCGGCGGGACCGTGCTCGGCGCGGGGCTCGCCTTCGGTCTGGGCCGGATGCTCGGCCAGGACGCGCTGCGCCCGCTGCTGCGCGGCCGCTGGCTCAAGGCGGCGGACGGCCAGTTGAGCCGGCACGGCTTCCGGTCGATGCTGGCGGCCCGGCTCTTTCCCGGCGTCCCCTTCTGGGCGGCCAACTACTGCGCGTCGATCTCCCGCATGAGCTGGGGCGCCTTCCTGCTCGCCACCGGGCTCGGCTCGATCCCGAACACGGCGGCCTACGTGGTGGCGGGCGCCCGCGCCTCGACGCCGACCTCTCCCGCGTTCCTGATCGCGATGGGCTTCATCACGGTCACGGCGGTGGCGGGAGCGCTGGTGGCGTGGCTGAAGCGGCACAAGCTGCGCCCGGCGCCGGACCGCCGGGAGCCCACCGCGCAGCCCCGGACGCCCACCGGGGTCTGAGCGGGTCCGGGCGGCCGGGGGCCGGGTTTCAGTCCGTCCGGTAGAGGTCCAGGCGGCCGCACATCCGCCGGTGGCAGACGAGCGCCGCCGCCGCTCGGTGGAAGGCGGCCGGCTCCTGCGGATGCGCGCGCAGCCGCGGGTACCCCCCGATCGCGAGATCGCGCCGGGCCCGGGCCGCCCGCTCCTGCTCCGCCTCGGGGCGTCGGCGGGGGCGGCCGTGGTGGCGGCGTAGGTCCCGGGGCCGGTCAGGCAGGCGGGCGGCAGCGTGAACACCGTCGCCCGCCTCGGGCAGCCCGCCGGCGGGGTCCGGGCGGACCCGGAGGCGGTGAGCGTCTGGACGGTGCCGGTCCCCGCCGTGACCCCGTACCCCTCGCCGCACGTCAGGTGCAGGTGCGCGGTGCCGCCGCGCAGTCCGTCGGCGGCGGACCGGTCGTGGACCGTCAGATGGGAGACGGCGACGCCGCCGGGCAGCCCCTCGAAGACCGGGTCCGGGCGGTTCACCACGGGTGCTCCGCCAGGTAGGTGGTGATCTCGTCGCGTTCCCAGGCCCGGTCGGCGACGAGGACGCGGTAGCGGCGGGTGAGGGTGGCCCCCGGTTCCAGGACGAGTTCGTCGAAGAAGGCGAGCGAGGGCGCCACCGCGGCGAACGGGTCGTTGCGCGCGAACCAGTGCGCCGGATGCCCGCCCCGCTCCCCCGCGTGGTCGTTCTCCGGAGCGTGTTCGAAGACGAGGGTGGCGTGGCCGTCCACGCCGTCGTGTTCCGCGCTGTACGCGAGCCAGGGCGCCTGGGTCCCCATGACCGCGGGCCCCTCGGCGTCGGCCGTTTGCACGCGGCCGTCCCTGAAGGCGCGCGGGCCGCGCCAGAACAGGCCGGTGTAGCCCGCCAGTTCGCGGCCGTGCGTGGTGGGGCTGCCGAAGCGCAACGGCTCGGCACGGTGGTTGGTGACGGCGCTGGTCCAGGTCAGCGTCCAGGAACCGGCGGCCGGATCGACGTCGCGGACCTCGATGCGGCGTTCCTCGTCGGCCCAGAGCGCGCCGTCGTGCGGATGCCAGGTCAGCCGCTCGGCGAGGACCATTCCGTCGCCGTCCGCGCGGAGGGTGTCGAATCCGGCGTGGGCCATCGAGCCGACCCGCTCGGGCAGCGCCCGGTAACCCTCCCCGCGGACATAGGTGTTGCCGCCCCACAGGTTCTGGCCCGAGAGGTGGGAGGCGGTCATCTGCAGGCCCTTGTGCCAGCGGTGGTCGTGGGGCCGGTAGCCGGTGACGACGGCGCCGCTCAGCGTCCTGACCGGGTGGAGGTACGGCTTGGGGGCCTCCCAGGCCGCTTCAGGGCGGTAGACGTAGGCGAACAGCTCGACGCCGGTGGTGGGTTCGGTGACGGTGACGCGGTCGCCGTGGGCGTGGACGACGCGCAGGGCCTCACTCATGGGCGGTGGCCTCCTGGGCGGGCGCCCAGCCGGGGGCTCCGCCGTGCAGGACCGTGTGGTACGGGTCGCCGGGGCCGATCTCGCCGGCGCGGACGGTGGTGTCGGTGAAGGCGGACTTGTACAGCGCGGAGATCAGCTCCAGGCTGGTGCGTCCGTCGGGTCCGCTGCCCCGCGGCCGTTCGCCGACGCGCATGGACGCGACGAGCGCGCGCAGCTGGGCGAGGTGGGAGCTGGGCACGTCCGCGCCGAAGTCCCGCCAGGAGGCGGCAAGTTCCGCGGGGACGTCGCGGGCGGGCGTGACGGTCCAGTCGGCGTTCCCGTAGCCGTAGAGGTGGGTCAGTTCGAGGGTGGCCCGTTCGCAGTCGACGCGGATGCGGCTGACCTCGTCGGGGCTGAGGACGCTGTTGACGACGGTGGCCAGGGCGCCGTTCGCGAAGCGGACGAGGGCGGTCGAGACGTCCTCGGTCTCCACGTCGTGCACGAGCCGTCCGGCCATGGCCCGCACTTCGGTCCACGGCCCGAGCAGGTCGAGCAGCAGGTCCATCTGGTGGATGCCGTGGCCCATGGCGGGCCCGCCGCCCTCGGTGGCCCACCGGCCGCGCCAGGGCACGGCGTAGTAGGCGGCGTCCCGGTGCCAGGTGGTCTGGCAGTGGGCGACGAGCGGCCGGCCCACCTCTCCCGTGGCGAGCAGGTCGCGGACGTGCCGGGCGCCGGAGCCGAACCGGTGCTGGAAGACGACGGCCGCGTACGGTCCGCAGTGGGCGCCCTCGGCGGCCTCGATGGCGTCGTACTCCGCCAGGGACGGTGTGGGCGGCTTCTCGCACCAGACCCACGCGCCGGCCCGGAGGGCGGCGACGGTCTGGGCGCGGTGGAGGGTGGGCGGGGTGCAGACGGTGACGAGGTCGGGCCGCTGTTCGTCGAGCATGCGCCCGAGGTCGGTGTAGGGGCGCGGGATGGCGCCGTCCGCGCAGAACCGGCGTACGGCGTCGTCGTCGATGTCGACGGCGGCGACGACGTCGAGTTCGCCCTCGGCGGCGAGTTGGTGGAGGGCCGGGAGGTGGCTGCCGCGGGCGATGGCGCCGGTGCCGACGACGGCGGCTCTGAGGCGGTGGGTACGGGGGCCGGAGCGGGAGGGGGCAGGTGTGCTGCGCATGGGGCGATCAAGACTCCATCCGATGCGGTGACGGGACCTGTCACGGAGGACGGCGCCGTAGCAAGCGCTTTCCCCGGACGACGCTAAGCGGGCGGGGCGACGGGGGTCAACCGTGCGGAGGAGGCTGATCCACTCCGTCACCCGGCCGTCCGGCGGCGCACCGCGTGGCGGTCCGGGGGGCCGGCCGGTCCAGCGGGCGCAGCCGCGGCGCCAGAGCGAGGGTGACGGTGAGGGAAGCGGCCGCCAGGACCGTCATGGCCGTCGACGGCGAGGTGAGCTGGGCCAGGGAGCCGGCGAGGAGCGCCGCGACGCCTTGCGCGGAGAGCGTCCCGGCGGTCTGCAGGCCCAGCGCGTGCCCGCTCAGTTCCTCCGGCGTGAGTGCGACGAGACGCTCCTGGAGCAGCAGGCTGGCCGCGAACCCGATGGAGGCGAGCGCCGCCACGGCCGCGGCGGCCGCGGGCGCCGGCTCGATCGCGAACAGCAGGTACGGCGCGGCCAGCAGCAGCCGCAGCGGCGCGCCGAGGCGGGCCCGCCAGTAGGGCGGCAGGAGGCGGCCGCCGAGGACGTCCCCGGCGAGCATGCCGAGGGCGGCGCTCGCCAGCAGCAGCCCCGCGTGCCGGGGGTCGTAGGGGACGAACAGGGCCTCGCAGCCGACGATCAGCCCGTTGGGCACCCATAGGGCGAGGTAGACGGAGCGACGCGGGCGCGACGACCACAGGAGCGCGTTGCCGCGGACCGTCTCCGCGATGGAGGGCCGGCCGGTGGCCCGGGCGGCGCGGCGGGTCAGGCCGAGGCGGGCGACGGCCGCGGACAGGCCGAACAGGGCCACGGAGACGAGGAGGGTGCCGCGGGCGGACAGGGCCTGGACGAGGACGCCGCCGAGGGCGTAGCCGAGGATCTGGCAGGTGCCGTTGCTCATGTTCAGGACGGAGCGGCCGAGCAGGTAACCGTCGCGGTCGAGGAGGTCGGTGAGCAGGCCGTTGCGGATGCCGCCGCCGAGGGCCGCGGGGACGCCCTGGGCCAGGACGAGGGCGAGGGCCACCGCCGTGGGCAGGCCCGGGGCGGCCTGTACGGCGGTGACGAGGCCGAGGAAGAGCGGGAGTCCGGCCAGGGCGGCGCGTGGCGGCAGCCGGTCCGCCGCCGACAGCAGGGTGAACGCGCCGACGACCTGGGCGAGCGCGGGCCCGAACATGGCGAGCGCGGAGAGCAGCGCGGAGCCGGTCGCGGCGTAGACGAGCGAGCCGAGGGCCAGGCCGGCGACGCTGCGGGCGGCGGCCTGGAGGGAGCAGGCCAGGAAGAACGCCGGGTATTCCGGCGTGGTGAACACGTCGCGGTAGGTGCGCATGCACGGAGGCTGCGGGACCCCGGGGGCGGGGCGTTAATGTTTCGCGGAGCAGCGAAACATGCGGGCCGGGGTGCGGCCCGCACAGGACGAGAGCGATACGGAAGGGGCGTCCGTGGGCGTCTGGCAGGTCGACGCGGACACCCTCGCGGAGAGCCGTTTCGTGGTGTCGTCGCTGGCGGAGACCGCGGCGAGCCTGAAGAAGCTGGCCGACCCCAAGGCCGCGCACCCGGGCGAGCGGCAGTGGCTCGACCGGCACCTGCCCGCCTACCGGGCGCGGCTGGCCGCGGACCCGGTGACGGCGCAACTGGTGGCGGCCGCGTTCGGGGCGGCCTGGACCGCCGACTTCGTCACGCCGGTCCCGGCCGGGCTGCGCGGCCTCGACCTGGACGAGGGGCTGGACCGGATCCGCGCCACGCCGCCGGAGGCCGTCCGCGCCGACCTCGCCGTCTCGTCCGCGGGACCACTGCCGGCGGCGCTGGCGCGCGCCGACGACCTCGCGGAGCGCACCGCCGCGCTGCTCGCGTGGGTGTGGCGGGAGACCGTGCGGCCGCAGTGGACGTGGCGGCGCCGGATCATCGAGGCCGATGTGGTCGCCCGGACCCGGCAGCTGACGCTGGGCGGCTGGTCGGCGGCGCTCGACGGGATGCTCCCCGCCATGCGCTGGCTGGGCGACGGGCGGCTGCGGATCAACGCGCACGACCGGCCGCCGCGGGACATCTCCGGGGCCCGGCTGCTGTTCGTCCCCGTCACCCCGAAGCAGGCCTGGTTCTCCTGGGAGACGGGCGCCGACCGGTACGCCGTGGTGTACCCGTGCGCGGGCGCCCTCGCCGACGCGGGCCGCACCGCGCCGCCCTCGGGGCTCGCGGCGCTGATCGGACCGGCCCGCGCGCAGGTGCTCGTGCTGCTGGCGCAGCCCCTGACCACGTCCCAGCTGGTGGCCCTGACCGGCCAGGGGCTCGGCTCGGTCGGCCGCCATCTGCGGGTGCTGCTCGACGCCCGGCTGGTCAGGCGGCGCCGCGCGGGCCGCTCGGTGCTGTACTACCGGGCGCCGGCCGGGGACGCGCTGCTGGCCGCCCAGCGGGAGGCCGGGGACGCGGCTCCGGACGCGTAGCGGCCGGCCGCGGTCGCGCTGCGGGCGCCCCCGTGGCAGGTCCGTCACTTTCGGGCGCTACGCTGCCCCCGCGTACGCCCGCGCCCCCTGGGTGCGGATGCCCGCACGTTCCTGTCTGGCCCGCGTCAGCGGCCGGTCCCGCCCAGCCACCTGGATCGCGTAGCCACCTCATGTCTTGGTTCGAATCATTCATTCTCGGACTCGTCCAGGGACTGACGGAGTTCCTCCCGATCTCGTCGAGCGCCCACCTCCGCCTGACCGCCGCCTTCGCGGGCTGGAACGACCCGGGCGCCGCCTTCACGGCCATCACCCAGCTCGGCACGGAGACCGCGGTGGTGATCTTCTTCCGCAAGGACATCGGCCGGATCATCTCCGCCTGGTTCCGCTCGCTGACCGACCGGACGATGCGCGGTGACCACGACGCCCAGATGGGCTGGCTGGTGATCGTGGGCTCGATCCCGATCGGCGTGCTCGGGCTGGCCTTCAAGGACCAGATCGAGGGCCCGTTCCGCGATCTGCGGCTGACGGCGACGACGCTCATCCTGATGGGCGTCGTGCTGGGCATCGCCGACCGGCTGGCGGCCCGCGACGAGACGGGCGGGCGGCACCGGGCGATCCGCAGCCGCAAGGAGCTGAAGGACCTCTCCGTCAAGGACGGCCTGATCTACGGCGTCTGCCAGGCGCTGGCCCTGATCCCGGGCGTCTCCCGCTCCGGCGCGACGATCAGCGGCGGTCTCTTCCTCGGCTACACCCGTGAGTCGGCCGCCCGGTACTCGTTCCTGCTGGCCATCCCGGCGGTGCTCGCCTCCGGTGTCTTCGAGCTCAAGGACGCGACCGAGGGCGGCCACGTCGCGTGGGGTCCGACGGTCTTCGCGACGCTGATCGCCTTCGGCGTGGGCTACGCCGTCATCTCCTGGCTGATGAAGTACATCTCCAGCAAGAGCTTCATGCCGTTCGTCTACTACCGGGTCGCGCTCGGCATCGCGCTGTTCGTGCTGGTGAGCGCCGGCGTACTGAGCCCGCACGCGGCGGAGTCCGCGGGCTGACGCGACCGGTCCTCACCAGGCCAGGGGGCCGTGCGCGTCGAAGTAGCCGCCGGTCGGCCCGTCGGGGCCGATCCGCGCCATCCGGACGATGATCTCCGCGCCCTCGGCCACGGTCTGGACGCCGGTGTTGCCGTTCAGGTCGGTCCTGGTGAACCCCGGTTCGACGGAGTTGACCCGGATCTCCGGGAACGCCTTCGCGTACTGCACCGTCAGCATGTTCACGGCCGTCTTCGAGGCCGGGTAGGCGATGCCCGGATAGCCGTACGCCGGGGCCGTGGGGTCGGTGACCTGGGCCATCGAGCCGAGGCCGCTGCTGACGTTGACGATCACGGGGGCGGTGGAGCGGCGCAGCAGGGGCAGGAAGGCGTGGGTGACGCGGAGCGTGCCGAAGAGGTTGGTCTCGAAGAGCGGGCGCAGGGTGGCGACGGTCTCGTCGGCGGGGGCGACGATGCCGTTGCCGTCCGTGCGGCCCTCGATGCCGGCGTTGTTGACGAGGACGTCGAGCCCGCCGTCGAGGTCGATCGTGCGCACGGCTTCGGCGACGGACGCGTCGTCGGTGACGTCGATGACGACGGGCCGGGCGCCGATCCGCGCGGCGGCGCGGCGCCCGCGCTCCGCGTCACGGCTGCCGAGGTGGACGGTGTGGCCGGCGGCGACGAGGCGGCGGGCGGTCTCGTATCCGAGGCCCTTGTTGGCTCCGGTGATGAGTGTGGTGGTCATGGCTCCAGGTTCCGGCGGCGCGGCCCGGGCAGCCAGGTCACCGGTTTTCCTGGGACTGCCGGTACCAGGCAGCCGCGGGCCGGACGGGGCAGAGTGGAGCCATGGTGAGCGCGGAGTTCGGCTCCTTCGGGGCGGCGGTGCGGCGGTGGCGGGACCGGGTGCCGCCCGGGTCGGCGGGGCTCGCGGCGGCGGGCCGGCGGCGCGCGGCCGGGCTGCGCCGTGAGGAACTGGCCCTGTTGGCCGGCATCTCCGCGGACTACGTCACCCGGCTCGAACAGGGCCGGGCCACGCACCCCTCGGACCAGGTCGTGGAGGCGCTGGCCCGGGCGCTGCGGCTCTCCGCGGCCGAGCGCGCGCACCTGTTCCGGCTCGCCGGTCTGGCGCCGCCGGGCCCCGGCACGGTGCCCGGCACGCTCACGCCCGGCGTCCACCGGCTGCTCCAGCGGCTGACCGGCACCCCCGTCGCGGTCTTCGACGCGGCCTGGACGCTGCTGCTGGCCAACCCGCTGTACGCGGCGCTGATGGGCGAGCGCCCGGTCTGGGACGGGCACGGGCGCAACGGCGCCTGGTGGACGTTCCTCGGCCCGCCGGGCCGGGTGCGCCAGGGCCCGGAGGCGCGGCGGGCGATGGAGGCGGCCCTCGTCAGCGATCTGCGCGCCACCGCGGCCCGCTATCCGGCCGACCCGCGCCTGGGCGAGCTGGTCGCCGAACTGCGGGCGGGCAGCCCGCGCTTCGCCGAGCTGTGGGAGTCCGGTGCGGTCGGGCGGCACGAGGCGGCGCGCAAGACGGTCGACCATCCCGAGGTGGGGCCGCTGACGCTGGACTGCGACATCCTGACCGTCGCCGGGGACGAGGTGCGCCTCATGGTCTACACAGCCGAGCCCGGCACCCCGGACGCGGACCGGCTCGCGCTGCTGGCCAGGGCGGGTCCGGGCGCCGCGCCACCCGGCCCCACCAGCGCCAACTTCGGTGCCGCCGCGATCACTTGACGCACCCGAGTGCTCGCTCAGGGTTCCCAAACGGTCGCCCCTGCACGTAGCCTTGGCACATGCCGCCAGTGCCTTCTGCATCCGCGCGGTCTGCCGACGAGGTGAACGAGCAGATCCGCGGCCTGTGGCTGCGTACGGGCGGACGGCTCTCCGCCGAGCAGCGCGCGGAGTACGAGCGTCTCGTGACCGAGTGGGCCGAGGCCGTCCGCGCCGAGATCAGCAGAGCCGCCTGACCCGTCCCGCGGCCCCCACCGGCTCCGCCGCACGGAGCCGCGTCCGCGCCTGCCTTCGCCCGGTCCGGGTCAGCGGCCGCCCGCCACCCGCAGGACCGTGCCCGTGGTGTACGCGGCGTCGTCCGACAGCAGCCAGGCGATGGCGGCGGCGACCTCCTCCGCGGCGCCGGGGCGGCGCAGCGGGATACCCGGGGCGCCCTGCCGGGCCCGGTCGGGCGCGCCGCTCGCCGCGTGGATCTCGGTGTCGATGAGGCCCGGCGCCACCGCGTTGACCCGGACGCCGGCCGGGCCCAGCTCCTTGGCGAGGCCGAGGGTCAGGGTGTCGACGGCGGCCTTGGAGGCGGCGTAGTGGACGTAGTCGCCGGGGCTGCCGAGGGTCGCGGCGGCCGAGGACACGTTCACGACGGCCCCCGCGCCCGCGGCGCTCATGTCCCGGGCGGCGCGGCGGCAGCAGAGCAGGACGCCGAGGACGTTGACGTCGAGGACGCGGCGCAGGTCCGCGGTCTGCGCCTCGGCGAGCGGGCCGAGCGGGGAGGTGACGCCCGCGTTGTTGACCAGGCCGGTGAGCGGGCCGAGCCGTTCCACCGCCTCGTCGAACATCCGCTCCACGTCGGCCTCGCGGGAGGTGTCCGCGCGCAGGACGGCGCAGCGGGCGCCGGTGGCGCGCACGGTGCCTGCGACGCGTGCCGCCGCGTCCTCGTCATGAACGTAGGAGAGCGCGACGTCGTGGCCGTCGCGGGCCAGCCGCAGGGCGGTCGCGGCGCCGATGCCGCGGCCACCGCCGGTGACCAGGGTGACCGGGCGGCCGGTGCCGGAGGATGTCACAAGGTTCTCCCTGCCAAGATCATATCGCGCGGGGAGCACCGTACCAGCGCCATGTCCCGACCCGCTCGCGGCCCGGCAGTTCACCGCGCCCGGTCAGCCAGAGCAGGGCCGGCCAGGGTGCGGCGCCGGCCGGGGCGTCCGGGAAGAGGCGGTGCAGCGCCCGGGCGCAGAGTGCGGCCGGCGGCTCGAAGCCGACGCCGAGCCCCTGGGCCAGGTCGTGCGTGTGCAGGAGCGTCTCGACCACGCCCATGGCCGCGAAGCCCTCCGGGTCGCTGACCCCGAAGACGTGGAAGGCGCGGGCGCTCGCCGGCGTCGCCCGGGCGACCGCGGCGAGCAGCCCGCCGCAGTCCGCCAGCACCCGCAGCAGCCCGGCCGGGCCGGCCGCCTTGTCGGCGGTGATGGTGTTCGCCGGTCCCTCCGGACGCCGCCGGGAAGAGCCGAGCGGTTCGCGCTCGTCCGTGGAGGGCCGCAGCGAGCCGATCCGGGCCGCGTACCAGAACAGGTCGTCGGCGAGGTGTTCGCCGGTCTCCCAGCACGTCCACTCCAGCGACCCCGCGGGGACGTCCCAGTCGGCGTCGAGCGCGGGGCGCAGGGTGGTCACGGCGAGATCGACGGCGTGCGCCACGTCGTCGGCGGTGACGGGGTGGGGGTGCGGCTCGGGTGGCATGGGGTGACCGTAACAGCGGCGCGGCGGGCGGCCGCACTGCCGGGTCAGGCCTTGCCCTGGCCCTTCTTCTTGGCGATGCGGCGCCTTTGCCGCGGGGTCAGTTCCTTGCGGTCCGTCTGCTTCCCGTACACAGCCTCGCGATCGGCGTTCTTCATCAACTGCCTCCATTTCAGCGCGAGTTGACCGATCCTTCGGGCCTCGCACGGTAGCGGCACCCATCCCGGTCGCGCACGGCTCTTGGCTGCGGGCACCGGGGGCCCGACACTTGGCCGATGACGCAGCGTGTGGAACTGGCGACCGTCCTGGACCGGCTCGCGGTCGACGAGTTGGTGACCGGATACGCCGTGGCCGTGGACGACGGGGACTGGACGGCGTACCGCGCCCTGTTCGCGCCGGGCGGGCGCGCCGACTACCGGGCGGCCGGCGGTGTGGAGGGCGGCACGGAGGAGATCGCGCGCTGGCTCACGTCCACGATGGAGCTGTTCCCAATGCGCCAGCACCTGATCGTGAACCGGCTGGTGCGGTTCGACTCCGTCGACCGGGACATCGGCGACACGGCCCGCGCCCAGGCCGACTACATCAACCCCATGCGCCGGGCCGGCGAGCGCACGGCACCGGACTTCGTCTGCGGCGGCCGCTACACCTTCGGCCTGGTCCGTACGGCCGACGGCTGGCGGCTGCACCGGGTGACCGTCCACGAGAAGTGGCGGCGCGCCCCCGACCGCGCCGCCCCCGGAGCGTGACCCTCCCCCGCCCGGACCGCCGCCCCTGTCCTTGATCGCTTGCGGCGCGCACACTGGGGGCACGCGGCGGGCGTCGTCGCGTGCCGAACGGACGGGGAGGCGCAGGCCCATGGGGCGATGGCGGCAACGGCTGGACGCCTCGCCCTGGTGGCGCGGGGCCGCGGCGCTCCTCGCGGGCGCCCTGCCCGCGCTCGCGTTCCCCGCCCCGTCGCTGTGGTGGTGGGCCTACGCCGCCCTGGTGCCCTGGATGCTGCTGGCGCGCTCGGCGGGCTCGCCGCGGCGCGCGGCCCTCGACGGCTGGCTCGGCGGGCTCGGGTTCATGCTCGCGGTGCACCACTGGCTACTGCCGAGCCTGCACGTGTTCACGCTCGTCATCGCGGCCCTGCTCGGTGCGCTCTGGGCCCCGTGGGGGCTTCTGGTGCGCGGGCTGCTGGGGGGCGCGCCCTCCGCGGCCCGGGCCTGGACCGCTCTGGCCGCCGTCCCCGCGGCCTGGCTGATGGTCGAACTGGTCCGCTCCTGGCAGGGGTTGGGCGGCCCGTGGGGGATGCTCGGGGCCAGCCAGTGGCAGCCGGCGCCGGCGCTGCGGCTCGCCTCCGTGGGCGGCGTGTGGCTGGTGAGCCTGCTCGTGGTGGCTGTGAACACCGCGCTCACGGTCCTCGTGGTCGCGCGCGAGGCACGGGCTCCCGCCGTGGCCGGGCTCGTCGCGACGGCCGCCGTCACCGGCGCGGCCTGGGCCTGGGCCCCGCGCCCGCAGACCGACGGGCAGCTGCGCGTCGCCGTGGTGCAGCCGGGCGTCATAAGCGGCGCGGAGCGCCGGTTCGACCGTGAGGAGGCCCTGACCCGGCAACTGGCGGGGCGCGACGTCGACCTGGTGGTCTGGGGCGAGTCCAGCGTCGGTCACGACCTCACCGAGCGGCCGGCGCTGGCCCGCCGGATCGCGGCTGCCTCCCGCGCCGTCGGCGCGGACGTCCTGGTCAACGTGGACGCGCGCCGCCGCGCCCCCGGTGCGAGCGGCGGCCGGGGCATCTACAAGAGTTCGGTGCTGATCGGCCCGCACGGACCGACCGGCGAGCACTACGACAAGATGCGGCTCGTCCCCTTCGGCGAGTACGTGCCCGCGCGCTCCCTGCTCGGCTGGGCGACCTCCGTCGGCAAGGCGGCGGGCGAGGACCGGATGCGCGGCACCCGCCAGGTCGTCATGGACGCCCGGCACGGCGGCCGGACCCTGCGGATCGGCCCGCTGGTCTGCTTCGAGTCGGCGTTCCCCGACATGACGCGCGCGCTGACCCGGGACGGGGCGCGGGTGCTGCTCGCCCAGTCGTCGACCTCCACCTTCCAGCACAGCTGGGCGCCCGCGCAGCACGCGTCGCTCGCCGCGGTGCGCGCGGCCGAGACCGGCCGGCCGATGGTGCACGCGACGCTGACCGGCGTCTCCGCGGTGTACGGCCCGGACGGGCGGCGCGTGGGCTCCTGGCTGCCCACCTCGGCGAGCGCGGCCCGTGTCTACTCCGTACCGACGGCCCACGGCACCACGCTGTACGTGCGGTTCGGCGACTGGCCGGTGCACCTGGCGGTGGCGGTCCTGCTGGCGCTGGCCGCGGTGGAGGCGGTGCGGCTGCTCAGGCGC
>NZ_JBEXOS010000110.1:0-14444 GCF_040611655.1 Streptomyces sp. NPDC006552 | reverse complement strand
TTGATCAGGCCGATCGTGCCGACCTGGACGATGTCCTCCATCTCCTGCGGGCCGCGGTGCTTGAACCGGGAGGCCGCGTACTGCACCAGGGAGAGATTCATCTCGATCAGGCAGTTGCGCACGTACTGGTACTCGTGCGTGCCCTCTTCGAGCTGGGTGAGCCGGTCGAAGAAGCGCTTGCCGACCTCCCGCGCGTCCTTGGGCGCGATGGAGGAGGGATCCGTGTATGCGCGCTCGACCAGGTCCTCCTCGCTCCGGGTGGCCTGCGTCTGTCCCTGCGCCGTCACGGTGATCATTGCGTCCCGCTCCTTGTGTATCGAGCCTGGCCTGTCGTTCCCCGTCGCGCCGCGATTACCCAGGAAATAATCCCGCACACCTGCCGATGCGACGTTTTTCCTGAACGCCCGTCACGGGGCGGGGCGGGGCGGCTCCGTGGCCTCCTCACCGCGCTGGTGCCCGCGGCGGGCGTCGCGGTCGAAGATGCCGAGGATCTCGCACGGACCGCTCTCGGTGCCGATGGCGTGCGGGAGCATCGTGGGGAACTCCGCCGCCTGGTGGGTCTCGATCCGCAGGCGCCGGTCGCCGAGGAGCAGGATCGCGGTGCCGGACAGGACGACGAGCCACTCGTGGCCCGGATGAGCGCGCATCCGGGCGGGGTTGTCCGGCGGCGGCTCGGTCAGTCGCTGCCGGATGACGGTCATGCCGGGCTCCGCCGTGATGGGCCAGCGCAGCTGCCCGCGGGCGCCGTCGGCGGTCGGGTTGCGGACGACGTCCTCCGCGGCGGTCTCGACGAGCTGGTCCAGCGAGGTGTCCAGGGCCCGGGCGAGGACGACGAGTTGGTCGAGCGCGAGGCGGCGGCGGCCGTTCTCGATGCGGGAGAGCGTGGACTGGCTCACGTTCGCCCGCGAGGCCAGCTCCTCCAGGGACCAGCCCTGCGCCACCCGCAGGGCGCGGATGCGTCTGCGTACCAAACCGTCCAGTTCGCCGTCGTCTTGCGTCATGCGCGCGATTGTATGCCCGACGAGCAAAGCCGCACCCTGACCGTGACGGCGTTCGTCATATGAGACGCATTTATGTCTGCTCCTATCGATCCTTATGGTGGGGGCATGTTCGGACCCGCTCGCCGCCTGGCGCTCGCGCTCTTCGCGGCCACGTCGTGGAGCGTGGACGACGCGCTCTGTCGCCGCTGACGCAGGCCCCGGCCCCGGCCGTCATGCCCGTCCGACGCTCCCCCCTCCCTGTTCCGGAGTCCCCTTTGACCACCGCTCCCTCTGCCGGGGCGCCGCCCCGGCCCGCCCTGCTCTCCCCCTCCCCCACGTCGTCCCCCGCGCCGCGCGCGGAGGCCGCTCCCCCGGTCCGGCGGGCTCCGCTGGTCGGCGCCGGTGTCATCGGCGCGGCGCTCACCGCGTACGTCTTCGCCGCGCACGGCGCCAAGTCCGGAGTCCTGTTGCTGCTCGGCATCGGACTCGGCTTCGCGCTGTTCCACTCGCGCTTCGGGTTCACCTCCGCCTGGCGCCAGCTCGTCGCCGTCGGCAACGGGACCGGCCTGCGGGCCCACACCCTCCTCCTCGGCGCCACCGCCACCCTCTTCGCCCTCGTCATCGGCACCGGGACCGGCCTGTTCGGCACGGTGCCCGCGGTCAGCGCGGGGCCCATCGGCGTGGGGCTGCTGGTCGGGGCGTTCCTCTTCGCCGTCGGCATGCAGCTCGGCGGCGCCTGCGCCTCCGGCACGCTCTTCGCCGTCGGCTCGGGACAGAGCACGATCGTGCTCACCCTCTTCGGGTTCATCACCGGGTCGACCCTCGCCGCCTGGCAGTTCGGGCTCTGGAGCGCGCTGCCCGCCCTCGATCCCTACGTACTCTCCGACCACGTCGGCTGGTTCGGTTCCTGGGCGCTGACCGTCGTGGCCCTGGCCGCGATCTGGTACGTGGCACGGACCGTGCAGGCCCGTCGCAACCCGCCGCCCATCGGCGCACCGCCCTCCGCCCGCTCCGCGCTCGCCCGTACGGTGCGCGGCTCCTGGCCACTGGCCGTGGGCGCCGTGGTGCTCGCGGTGCTCGGCGCCGGTGTGCTGCTCGTCTCGGGCGGTGCCTGGGGCGTCACCAGCGCGTTCTCGCTGTGGGGCGCGAAGGCGGTGGGCGTGCTCGGCGGGGCGCCGGAGACCTGGGCGTACTGGCGCCGGCCCGACAGCGCGGCCCAGCTGGCGGGGCCGGTGCTGGCCGACAAGACCAGCCTCACCGACCTCGGCATCATGATCGGCGCCGCGGTCGCCGCCGCCGCGGGCGGTGTCTGGAAGCTGCACCGCGGCATCCCGGCCCGGACCGCGCTCGCCGCGGTGCTCGGCGGTCTCCTGATGGGGGTCGGGGCGCGTCTCGCGGGCGGCTGCAACATCGGCGCCTACCTCGCGGGCATCGCCTCGGGCTCACTGCACGGCTGGATCTGGGGCGGCGTCGCCCTCCTCGGCACGTGGGCGGGGTTGCGGCTGCGCCCCCTGTTCGGCCTCGGCAACCCGAAGCCGACGGACACCATCTGCTGATCGCCGTCCGGCGCCGGGCGGGCGGGGTGACTCGAGGGGCGGTGCCCTACGGGGTGTGACGGGGTGGGGCGGCGTCAGGTGTCGCGCCCCTGCGCTGGGACGGGCGGCCGGGCGAGTCAGGTGTCGCGCTCCTACGGCGGGGCGACGCGGCGGGGTGGCGTGAGGTGCAGCGCCCCTGCACCGGGGCAGGACGGCCGGATGACCTCACGTGCCGTACTCCTACGGCGGGGCAGGACAGCCGGATGACCTCAGGTGCCACGCTCCTACTGCGGCGGGGTACGGCGGGGTGACGTGAGATGCCGCACCCCTACGCCGGGGCGACGGGGCTGGATGACCCCAGGTGTCCCACCCCTGCACCGGGGCGGGACGGCCGGATGACCTCACGTGCCGTACCCCTGCACCGGGGCGGGACGGCCGGATGACCTCAGGTGCCACGCTCCTACGCCGGGCCGACGCGGCGCGGCGGCGTCGGGGGCAGCACCCCTGCGCACCACCCCCCGGGTGACACCTTCGCCGCCCCGCCCCCAACCCCCTGTCACTCCCGCCCATACATCTCCATCAGCACATCCACGACCTCGTCCACCGTCGCGTCGGCCAGGTCGTCGAAGGCGCCGGAGTGGCGGGCCAGCAGGACTCCGGCGATCGAGGCGACCAGGATGTCGGCGCGCAGCCCCGGCCGGTCGCGGCCCTCGCGGGTGAAGCGGGCCCGCAGGGGCGCCACCAGGCGGGCGTGGAGGGCCTCGCGGGTGGCGTCCTGCGCTCCCGGTTCGCTGAGCGGCTGGACCGCGACGCGCAGCAGCGGCACCGGACCGCGCCGTTCGGCCCGCTCGGCGACCTCCCGCAGGCGCGGCTCGGTGAGCAGGTCCACGGGGGCCTCGGGACCGTGTTCGGCGCGCAGCACCTCCACGTAGAGCAGGGCCTTGCTGCCGAAGTGGCGGGCGATCAGGGCGGCGTCGACGCCGGCGCGTTCGCCGATCTCTCGGATGGTGGTGCGGTCGTAGCCGCGTTCGGAGAAGAGTTCCGTCGCGGCGCGCAGCAGCGCGGTGCGGCTGCGCGCGGCGCCGCGGGTCCGGCCCTGGTCCTGGCCGGTCACGGGCGGCTCGCCTCCGCGCCGGCGCCGGGCACAGCGCTCTGGACGGCCGCGACGACCGAGGGCCGGGGCTTGGCGCCGAACCGGGTCAGCGCCACGGCGAGGACGCCGGTGGCCAGGAACGCGGCGCAGCCGACGAGCCCGGCGCTGCGGTACCCGTCGTTCGTGGGCAGGGCCGCGCCCTCGGCGGTGTGGGCCTGGAGGACGACCGCGCTCAGCGCGCTGCCGGTCGAGTATCCGATGTACTTCACGACCTGATTGAAGCTCATCGCGCTGCCGGTCTCCGCCGCGGGCACCCCGCCGACGATGAGCCCGGGGGTGACGGCGAACGTGACGCCGACGCCGAGGCCGGCCAGCGCCATCATCACGCCGATGCCCCACAGGCTGGAGCGGGCGAGCAGGAAGCAGACCAGCCCGGCCAGCGACAGCAGGCAGCCGAGCGGCAGCATCCGCGCGGGGGTGGCGGCGGCGCCCAGGGCCCGCACGAGCCGGCCGGTGAGGAGGCTGGCGGCGGAGAAGGGGACGAGCAGCAGCCCGGTGACGACGATGGACGCGCCGAAGCCGTATCCGGCGGATTCGGGGGTCTGCACGTACCGGGTCACCAGGGCGATGAGCAGGTAGGTGCCGACGCCGCCGACCATGGTGGTGAGGTTGGCGACGAGGACGCCGCGGTCCTTGACGAGGCTCACCCGCACCAGCGGGTGCGTGGAGCGCAGCGAGTGCAGCACCCAGGCGGCGAGCAGCAGGACGGCGGCGGCCGCGAGCGCCAGCAGCCGCGGGGAGCCCCAGCCCCAGCGCTCCCCCTCCGCGAGGCTGAGCAGCAACGCGGCCATGCCGCCGGCCAGCAGCAGCGCGCCCGGGTGATCCATGGGCGTGGTCGGCCGGCGCGGGGGCGCGGGCACGACGATCACGGTGGCGGCGAACGCGGCGACGGCGGTGGCGAGCGCGAACCAGAATCCGGCGTACATGCCGAGGTACTCGGCGAACAGGCCGGTGATGGGGTAACCGAGGCCGATGCCCGCCGCCGTGGTCAGCGAGAGCGTGGCGACCGCGGCGCGCGCCTGGTGCGGGGGGAGCGCGTCGCGGGCGGTGGCGATGGCGAGCGGGACGAGTCCCATGCCGACGCCCTGCATCGCCCGGCCGGCGAGCAGGCAGGGGAAGCCGAGCGGGAGGGCCGCCAGCAGGCTGCCCGCCATGACGGCGCCGAGACCGGCGAGGATGACGCGCTTGCGGTGGGGGCCGTCGCCCAGCCGTCCCATGACCGGCGTGGCGACGGCGCCGACCAGCATCGTCACGGTCAGCGCCCACTGCGCGCCGGCCAGCGAGACGTGGTCCTCGGCGGCGATGGTGGGGATCAGGGGCGCGCCGAGGCTGCTGACGACGGCGACGAGCATGCCGAGGGAGACGAGGACGGGCACCAGGGCCCGCGGGTGGCGGAGCACGGGGGCCGGGAGTGCCGTGGCGGGCGCGGGCGCCGGTATGGAGGGAGACAAGGTTTTCCCGTTCATGTCATCAAGTGATGTCATCGCATGATGACAGGCGCGCGCCCTCCCCTCCAAGCCCGTCCGGCACGCACACGGGGTCGGGTGCGCGCCGGACGGTCACGTCGTTCTCTCCGGCCACCTCAGTTCAGGGGCGTCACCGTGAGGGCACGGAAGCGCACCTTGTTGCCGTGATCCTGGAGCCGGATCGCGCCGGCCGCCGGCCCCTCGGGGGCGCCCGCGGCGGTCGGGCCGTCGAGGGCGATGTCGTCGTGGACCTTCTCGCCGTTCCACACCACGCTCACCCGCGCGTCGGCGGTCTTGGCGCCGCTGTCGTCGAAGCGCGCCGCGCGGAACGTGATGTCGTACGTCTGCCAGGTCTCTGGCGCCGTCGCGGCGTTCACGTCGGGCGCCTTCTTCTCGTAGATCGCCCCGGCCTCGTCGGCGGCGGGGGCCGGGTCGCCGTAGGAGTCCAGGATCTGGAGTTCGTAGCGGTCCTGGAGGTAGATGCCGCTGTTGCCGCGGTCCTGACCGGTCACGTCGTCCGGCAGCAGCGGGACCCGGAACTCCGCGTGCAGCGTGAAGTCCTGGTAGGCATCCTTGGTCCGGATGTCGCCGCAGCACACCTCCATCGACCGCTCGTCGGCGAGCGGCCACTGCGGTTTCCGGCCGTCCGTGTGCTGCCACTGGGTCTGGGAGGCGGCCGTGCCGTCGAAGAGGGTGACCGGGGCGCCGCGCGGGCGCACGGTGATCAGGTCGAGGTTGACGTGGCCCGCGTCGCCGGTGTCGTAGCGGTAGGCGACCGTGTTCTTCCCCGCGCGCAGGGCGACGCGTTCGGTCGTCGTCGACCAGGTGTCCCAGGTGCCGGTGGAGGGCAGCGGGGTCTGTCGCAGCTTGGTCCCGTTGGCGTACAGGGAGAGGGACTTGGTGCCCTCGTAGGGGTTGGGGCCGTTGGAGTAGCGCAGGTTGACGTCGTACTCGCCGGCCTTGGGGACCGTCACGTCGAAGGTCGTGGCGGCCTTGCCCTCGGTCTGGTAGCGGTCGACGAAGCCGCTGCCCGAGTAGCCGGTGTGGTCGGTGTGGATCCCGGCCGTGCCGGTCAGGCGCGCTTCCTCGGCCTCGTAGAGCGTGGCGGCCGGGGGCTGCTTGCCGGGCATCTCGTTCAGCGTGTACCAGGCCTCCGTGCTCCACAGCGGCTCGCCGGAGGAGGAGGCGAAGGGGCGCGGCGAGCGGAGGTGGACGACGCGGCCGGGCTTGAGGCCGTCGAGGCGCAGCCGCACCGTGCGGCCCTGGTCGGCGAGGGTGGCCGAGCCCACGGCGAGCCGCTCCTCGGCGATCTTGGGGCCGCCGTAGTCGCTCGTCGGGGTGTAGCGCCACTGTTCGGCCGTGTACCGCTCGGCCAGCTTGTCGGCGGTCTCCTGGGAGAGGGGCTGGGTGTACTCCAGGTCGAAGCCGCCGGGGACGGCGCGCATCTCCTTGATGTCGAAGGTGTTGCCGCCGTTGGGGGTGAGCTTCTGCAGGCCGAACCGGAGCTTGCCCGCCTGGCCCCAGTTGCCGTCGGCGCCGAGGCCGCCCGCGTAGATCGCGCCGTCGGGGCCCATGGTGATCCGGTTGACCCCGGCCTCCAGTCCCTGGGTGTAGCGGAAGACGGCGCCCTGGTACTGGCCCTTCACCTTCTCCAAGTAGCCGCGCTGGAGGCCGCCGTAGGTGACGTCGCCGAAGAGCATCTGGCCCGCGAACCGCCCCTTGGTGAGGTACAGCGGCGTACTGGGCGAGTTGGCTATCTCGTTCTGCGGCAGCCAGAGCACCGGCTGGGTGACGGGCCGGTGCTCGAAGAGGCCGGACGGTTCGGTGTAGTGGTTGAAGAAGCGGTCCTGCTTGATCTGGACGAGCTTCGACGCGGGGAGCCAGCCGCCCTGGTTGTCGGCGGTGAAGATCGAGCCCCCGGGGCCCCAGCCGATCCCGTTCGGGGTGCGCAGGCCGCCCGCGACCGGGGAGATCTTCCCCGTTTTCTTGCTGATCTTGTACGTGGTGCCGCGGCCGGGCGCGGGCTGCGGGGTGGTGGTGGCGCCGCCGTAGTCGATGGCGACGGAGAGGTTCACGTAGAAGGAGCCGTCGCGGTAGAGCAGCCCGAAGGCGAACTCGTGGAAGTTGCCGCCGTAGGGCCAGGTGGCGACGGTGCGGTACTCGTCGGTCACCAAGTCCTTGTCGGTGTCGACCAGTCGGGTCAGCTCGTGCTTCTGCGAGACGTACAGGGAACCGTCGACGTACTTGAGGCCCATCGGCTCGCGAAGGCCGCTCGCGATCTTCTTGACGGTCACCTTGGAGCGGTCGGTGGTGCCGGTGACGTGGTCGAGGAGGTACACCTCGCCCGCCACGTTCTCGGAGCCGCCCCAGGTGCTGAGCGCGAGGCGACCGTCGGGCAGCCAGTCCATACCGGTGACCTGCGGTTCGAAGCCGTCGGGGCGCAGGTCGGTGAGGTCGAGGTCGGGGCGGACGCCGGTCAGCGGCAGTCCGTCGCCGGGGCTGTCCGCGCCGGCCTCGCACTCCTTGCGGCCGGGCGCGGTGACCCGCACCACCCCGGCGTCGGTGCTCAGCGCCTCCTGCGGCACGACGGTGAAGTCGGCGGCGCCCGGCGGCTTCCAGGAGAGGGTGAGCTGCTGGCCGCCGCCCGCCTCGAAGTAGTCGACGCGCAACGGGTGCGAGCCCGCCGTGAGCTGGACGGCGCCGTCCTTGGGCTCGGCGCCGTGCAGCCCGTCGTGGTCGATGACCGCACGGTCGTCGAGGATGAGCCGCGAGCCGTCGTCGCTGGTGAGGCGGAAGGAGTACGTGCCGTCGCTCGGCACGACCAGATAACCGGACGCCTGCGCCGAGAAGTTGTCGGCGAAGCCGCCGAAGTCGTCGGTGCTGGACCAGTCGACGGTCCGCATCAGTTTGTCGTGGTTGGGGGTCTGGCCCGGTTTGAGCGTGCAGAGCTTGCTGAGCGGCACCTGGGTGTCGAAGACCCGCAGGGTGACACCGGATTCCTGCGGCGGGACGTCGGTGGCGGCGACGGACGGGGGCGCGGTCCAGACGCCTCCGGCGAGGAAGCCCCCGACGAGCAGGGTGGTGAGGCGTCTTCGGGCAGAGCGGAACAGCCGTGGATGCATCGGTCCTCCAGGACGGGACCGGAGGCCGCCGGATTCGCACTCCGGTCGAGCGTGACCGCTGCGCGGGTGCGCGGACGGCAGAGCTCCTACGGTTGCGCCGTCACCGTAGGGGACTTCTGCTCAGCACGTCCATACTTTGTCATCAGTGAGTGCAAAGTACTGAGGCGCGTCGTCACCGTCCCCGCATGCCGGGGCCGAGCCGGGGAAGTCGTCGTCTCTGCGGCGAACCGTGGGGGGCGCCGATGGCACAAGGAGGACACGTGAAGGCGATCAAGGGCAGATCCAAAGCCCGTCAGGCCGCGAACAGTTCCGTCGTCGACACCGGCGCGCGCGGGGGTCTGATCGCACGCGGAGTGCTCTACCTGCTGATCGGGCTGCTGGCCCTGCGCGTCGCGTTCAGCGGTGAGAAGAAGGAGGCGGACAGCAGCGGCGCCATCCGCGAACTGGCCCAGCAGCCGTTCGGCAAGGTCCTGGTGTGGGCGGTCGGCATCGGCCTGGTGGGCATGGCGCTGTGGCGGCTCAGCGAGGCCGCGTTCGGCTCGGCCGGGCCCGACGGCGACAAGCCGGGCAAGCGGATCCTCTCCGCCGGGCGGTGCGTCTTCTACGGGTTCATGGCGTACTCCGTGCTGTCGTTCGCCACGTCCTCGCGTGACAGCAAGGGCAGCGACGCGAAGTCGCGTGACTTCACCTCGCGGGCGCTCGACCTTCCGGCGGGCCGCTGGCTCGTCGGCATCGCCGCTCTCGTGATGATCGGCATAGGCATCGGCGTCGGCGTGCGAGCCGCACAGCGCAAGTACCACAAGCACCTCAAGAAGGCGCAGATGTCGCAGCAGGTGCGCCGGGTGGTCGACATCCTGGGCATCAGCGGGGGCCTGGCCCGCGGACTGATCTACACGGGCGCGGGCGTCTTCGTGCTGATCGCCGCCGCCCAGTACGACCCCGACGAGGCCAAGGGCGTGGACGGCACCCTGCGCTCTTTCGCGGGCACACCGGCCGGGCCGTGGCTGCTGGCCCTGGTCGCGCTCGGGCTGCTGCTGTTCGGCCTGTTCTCGTTCGCGCTGGCCCGCTACCGCCGGGTCTGACGCGCCGGGCCCGGCAGGAGCGTTCTCGACACGCTTACTGACCAGTAAGTAAGATCGCACGGCAGCCGTTCCCGCCCTGCTCACCAGGAGGCCCCGTGCGCCGCGTCCGTTCGCCTCAGCTCCTCGCCGGCCTGCTGGCCGGGGCGGGACTCGCCCATCTGCTGTCGCCGAAGCCGTTCGACGCGATGGTGCCGCGGCTCCTCCCGGGCCCGCCGCGCACCTGGACGTACGCCAGCGGTGCGGTGGAGCTGGCCCTTGCGGCCGGGGTCGCCCTGCCGCGTACCCGGGTGCGGGCGGCTTCGGCCGCGGCCGCGTTCTTCGTCGCCGTCGCTCCCGCCAATGCGCAGATGGCCCTGGACTGGCGCGGCCGCCCGGCCCCGCTGCGGCGCGCCGCGCAGGCACGGGTGCCGCTCCAGGTGCCGCTGGTGCTGTGGGCCCGGAAGGTGGCGCGCGACGCGGCATGAGGGCGCCTCTCCCGCCTCTCCCTCGTCACCCCGCCGTCGGCACGTGCTCCCGGAGCAGGTCGGTCAGCGCGCGGGCCGCGGCGCTCCGCGTCCGGCCCGCCGGGGCCGCGAGCGAGAGCGGCCAGTGCAGATCGGCGCCGGTCACCGGGATCATGACGAGACCGTGCGTGGTGTCGGCGAGGAAGCGGGGCAGCAGCGCGATGCCGAGGCCGGCGCGCACGTAGTCCGCGCTGGTCGCGATGTCGGTGATCTCGATGGTGACGTGGCGCGGCACATGGGCGGCCGCGAACGCCCGGTCGGCGACGGCGCGGTTGCCGTAGCCGACCGGGCAGTCGATGAAGCGCAGCCCGGCCAGCTCGCCGATCTCCACCTCCGGCCGCCCGGCGAGCGCGTGGCCGGGCGGCGCGACCAGGTACAGCGTGGAACCGGTCAGCGGCAGCAGGTCGATCCCCGGCGGCTGCGGTCCCGGCAGCGAGACGAAGGCCAGATCGAGACGGCGTTCGGTGAGCGCTTCGAGGTGCCCCTGAGAGCCGGTGGGCGCGACGCTGATCTGCAGCTGCACGCCGGGGTGGCGGCGGTGGAACTCGCCGAGCAGGGCGGGCAGGTCGATCAGCCGGATCGAGGTCAGCGTGCCGAGCCGCAGGGTGCCGCGCAGCCCGCCGCGTACCTCGGCGACGGCGTCGGCCGCGTCCCGCGCGGCGTCCAGGGCGATCCGGGCCCGGGGCAGCAGGGCGCGGCCCGCGTCGGTGAGCAGCACCCGCTTGGAGTTCCGGTCGAGCAGCCGCGCGTCGAGTTCGCGCTCCAGGGCCTTCACCGCGGCGGAGACCGCGGACTGGACGATGTGCAGCCGGGCCGCGGCGCGCGTGAAGTTCTGTTCCTCGGCGACGGCCACGAAATAGGCGAGATGTCGAAGCTCCACACCGGCAACTATCGCACAGGCAGATCGCTACCAGCGCGATGATTCGTTGGACGTGATCGTGGCGGAGGCGCACAGTAGAACGTGCACGGACCACGGATCTTCTGCGATCGGAGCAGTGCCATGACCACGTCGACGCCTTCGCGCGCCCGGTCCTCCTCACCGGCGGGCCCGCCGCCCGCGACCGCCGGTCCGGTCCGCCACGGCGTCGGGTTCTGGGCGGTCGCCGGGGCGTTCCTCGTCGCCATGGCGTTCTCCACCGTCCCCACCCCGCTGTATCCCCTCTACGAGGTCCGGGACGGCTTCTCCACGTTCATGGTCACCGTGGTCTTCGCGGTCTACTCGGTGGGGGTGATGGTCAGTCTCGTGCTGGCCGGACACGTCTCGGACTGGGTGGGGCGCCGCCGGATCCTCGTGGCCGCGCTCGCCCTGGAACTCGTCGCGGCCGTGCTCTTCCTGTCGAGCGCGGCGCTGCCCATGCTGCTGGTGGCCCGCTTCGTCACCGGCCTCGGCGTGGGCATGCTGACCGCCACGGCCACCGCGCACCTGCACGAACTGCACGCCGCGCACCGGCCGGGCGCCTCCGCGCAGCGGTTCGAGGTGGTCTCCACCGCGGCCAACATCGGCGGCCTGGGCCTCGGCCCGCTGGTCGCCGGGTTCCTCGCCCAGTACGCGGGGGCCCCGCTGCGAGTGCCCTACGCGGTCTTCGTGGCGCTGCTCGTGCTGGTCATGGCGGCGCTCGCGCTCGCCCCCGAGACGGTCCGCCGGCCCGAGGCGCGGCCCCGGTACCGTCCGCAGCGGGTGAGCGCCGACCACGGGGACCGGGCCGGGTACATCGCCGCGGCGGCGGCCGCCTTCGCCTCCTTCGCGGTGTTCGGTCTGTTCACCTCGATCGCGGCGGGGTTCGTCGGGCACACGCTCGGCCATCCGTCCCGGGGCCTGGCCGGCGGTATCGTCTTCGCCGTGTTCGGCGGCGCGGCGCTGGCCCAGACGCTGACGCACCGGCTGACGCCCCGCGCGAAGATGACGGCGGGGCTGCTCGCCGAGGGCGCCGGCTTCCTCACGCTCGTCGTCGGCATGCACACCGTGGACCTGGCCGCGTTCCTCGCCGGCGGCGTCGTCGCCGGGGTCGGGGCGGGGCTGCTGTTCAAGGCGGCGGTCGGCAGGGTGGTCGCGATGGCCGCGCCCGCGCGCCGCAGCGAGGCCCTCGCGAGCCTGTTCCTCGTCGCCTACCTGGGGCTGAGCGTCCCGGCCGTCGCCATCGGCGTGGCCACCCTCTCGCTCACCGCCACCGCGGCGATGACCTGGTTCGCCGGGCTGCTCCTGGTGCTGCTCCTTGTGGTCGCGGTCCTCGACCGCCGCTCCCCCGGCGGCCGTTGAGCGCGGCCGTCCCTCACGTGGACGCGCGGACCACCAGCTCGGGTTCGAAGATCCGGGCGGTGGGCTCCGTGCGTTCGCCCTCGATGTGCTCCTGGAGGATGCGGGCCATGGCCATGGCCATCTCCTCGACCGGCTGGCGCACGGTCGTCAGCGGCGGCGTGCAGGTGATGGCCACGCTGGAGTCGTCGAAGCCGACCACCGCGACGTCCTGCGGGACGCGCCGGCCCCGTTCGCGCAGCACCTGGCAGACGCCCTGCGCCATCAGGTCGTTGGCGGCGAACACCCCGTCCAGGTGGGGGTGGTCCTCCAGCAGCCGGGCCATCGCGGCGGCGCCGCTGCCGAGGGTGAACCCGCCCTCCGCGATGGGGACATAGGGCACCCCCGCCCGCTCCATCGCCTCGCGGAACCCGGCCAGCCGCTGCTGTCCTGCGGGCAGGTCCAGCGGCCCCGTCACCGTCGCCACCCGGCGCCGGCCGCGCTCCAGCAGATGCTGCGCGGCCATCCGGCCGCCTTCGCCGTGCGCCAGGTCCACGTAGCTGATGGGGGCGGGCAGCGCGGGCCGGGCGAAACAGACGGCGGGCACCTGTGCCCGGGCCAGCAGCGGCGGCAGCGGATCCTCGGCGTGCGTGGAGACGACGAGCGCGCCGTCGGCCCGGCCCGCGCGCAGGTACGCCATCACGTCGTCCCGGGCCGGTCCCGACTCGGCGAACATCAGGACCGGGTGCATGGAGCGCGTCCTGAGGAACGCGACGACCCCGCTGACGATGCGGCCGAAGAAGGGGTCCGCGAAGACCCGTGCCGCGAAGGCGTTCTGGGCGCTCTCGCCCTCCTCGCCCGCGCCGGACACCACCAGGGCGATGGTCTCCGCGCGCCGGGTGACCAGCGAACGGGCCGCCCGGTTGGGCGTGTACCCGGTCCGCCTGATCGCCTCGCGCACGGTCTCGCGGATGGCGGGGTCCACGCTGGGGACCTCGTTGATCACCCGGGAGACGGTGGCACGCGAGACCCCGGCCTCCCGTGCCACGTCCTCCAGCGTCAGGGACTGTCGTTGCATGCACGCAGCCTAATCGTGCCGCGTCACCGCGCATAGAGCGCTCTCTTGCGCAGGTCCTCCCCCCTCTCCCCCGTCGAGCACCCGCACATGCGCGGTGAGCGGGAGGTCCCCGGCCGACCGGCCCCCGTGCACGGTGAACCGGCCCGGCTCACCGGCCCAGCCACCCTCCTGCGCGCTCCAGTGCCGCAGCGCACGGGCGGCCACCGTGATCCGGGCCAGGGCCGTCTCGCCGGGCGCCGCCCGCACGGCCGCGTACCCGGCGAGCCAGCGCACCGGCCGGTCCACCGCCGAGTCCGGCCGGGACAGATAGACCTGGACGACCTCCCGCCCCGCACGGTCACCGGTGTTGCGCACGCGCACGGTCACGGTGAACTCGCCGCCCGCGGGCACGGCTTCGGGTGCTTCGACGCTCTCGTAGTGCCACGTCGTGTACCCGAGGCCGTGCCCGAACCAGTAGGCCGGCGCGCGCCCGGCACGCAGCCAGGCCCGGTGTCCGACGTGCACGCCCTCGTCGTAGGCGAGCACACCGTCGACGGGCTGGGTCGCGCTCACCGGGGCGTCGCCGAGCCGCTCCGGCCAGGTCGTCGGGAGCCTGCCGCCGGGTTCGACGGAGCCGAAGAGGAGGTCGGCGAGGGCGCTGCCCGCCTCCTGTCCGGGCAGCCAGGTGAGCAGGACCGCGCCGGCCTCGTGCCGCCACGGGAGTTCTACCGGGGCGCCGGAGTTGACCACCACCACGGTGCGGGGGTTGGCCGCGGCGACGGCCCGCACGAGGTCGTCCTGGCGTCCGGGCAGGGCGAGGGAGGTGCGGTCGTGTCCTTCCGCCTCGCTGCCGTCGGTGGTGCCCACGACGACCACGGCCGCGTCGGCCCGGCGGGCCGCGGCGACGGCCTCGGCGATCGCGGCGTCCGCGGGCACGGCCGGCGGGGCGGCGCTCAGCACGGTGGCGCGGCCGGTGTCCGGGGCGAGTTCGCGCCGGGCGACGACGAGCACCGGGGTCCCCGCGGCGAGGGTGTGGTGGGCGGTGGGGCCGGGCGGATGCACGTGGACGACGGCGGGATCGTCGGTGGCGCGGGGGAAGGCGGCGTCGATCAGCCGGTGGCCGTCCACGGTCAGGGACATCCGGCCGAACCCGCCGAGTCCGAACGTCCAGCGGCCGCCGGTCTCCGGCGTCAGCAGGGCGCTGATCTCCACGGTGTGGGCGCGGGCACGCGGACGACGGCTTCGTTGTCCGGAATCCCCACGGCGTGCCCGGGGAGCGTGAATGCGGCCGCAGCCGCTTCCAGTTCCGGCGT